>JBPOIK010000181.1:0-33749 GCA_052034525.1 Planctomycetota bacterium | reverse complement strand
GCTGCGGACCCAGGCCGGCGAACTGTATGCGGGGCGCGATCGAGCATGGTGGCACCGGCGATACACCGACGCGCTGTCCGGCGGGCCTCCGTTGCGCGTGCTGGGCGTGACCTGCCGGTTCAGCACGGTGTTGCAGTACTCCATGCGGGATGCGTTGAGCTCCTTCGCGGCCAACGGGTGTGAGACCCGCCTGGTTATCGAGTCGGACAATCATACGCGCATCACGCCGCTGACTCTGCTGTCGACCATTCAGGAATTCCAGCCGGATCTGGTGATAGTGATCGATCATCTGCGGGAGCGTCAGAGTCCGGGGCTGGTTGACAACCTGCCGCTGATCACTTGGATTCAGGACCGCCTGCCCTGGCTGTTCACCCCCGAGGCGGGCGCGTCGATGGGCCCGCTGGATTTCTGCATGGGATACAGCCGGCCGGAGCTGGTGCGGCGGTTCGGTTATCCGGCCGAACGGTTCATGCCCTGCCTGATGGCGACCAATCCGGCCGCGCTGTTGCCGCCGAGTGCGACGGACAATGATCCGGCCACCCTGGAGGCGATGGATCCGCCGGACCCGGCCCTGCGCTGCGACGTGGCCTTCGCGACGAATCGGGGCCGATCGGCCGAGGAAATCCACAGTGAGTACCGCTCGCTTTGCGAGCCTGCGTTGCGGCCGCTAATCGATGCGGTGTACGAGGAGATTCGTGCCAGCCTCCATCGCGGCGAACTCAACGGCGGGCTGGATTTCGGCCGCATGTTGCTTCTGCTCGCGGGCGACCAGGGAATAGAGCTCTCGGACGATCAGCAGGAGACCATCGCGAACGATTACATCTGGCGGCTGGCGGACAACCTTCTCCGGCGCCAGACCATCCAGTGGGCGATCGGGTGGGCGGAGTCGACGGGCGGGCGGTTCAACCTCTACGGGCATGGCTGGGACAGCCATCCGGAGTTCAGCAGGTATGCCCGCGGTTTCATCGAGCACGGGCCCCAGTTGGGGCGTGCGATCCGGGCGGCGACGGTGAATCTGCACGCCGGCTGCAACAACGCGCTGCACCAGCGCGTGCTGGACGGTCTGGCGGCCGGCGGTTTCTTCCTGATCCGTCGGCATGCCACCGACATATACCACGCGGTGATGGCGGACTACTACGCCTATATCCGCGATCGGCAGATCGCGCCGGGCACATCCTTCGCACTCGCCGACCTGCCGCCGGCCTTGCGGGAGCGTGTGTTTGACTGGAAGTGGATGCGGGCCGGGATCCGGCACGAGTATGAGTTGCTCAGCGAGGCGCTGCTTGCCGAGATGCGCCGGTGCGAGGGGTTGCGGCATCAGGCACAGGCGGCCTCGTTCCTCTGGCCGGCGTTTGACCGGATCACATTTGACTCCGCCGAGAGTTTCGCAGCGCGCATGCAGGAATTCCTCACCGACGAAGCCGGCCGCCGCCGCCTTGCTTGCGAAATGCGGGCGGCCGTTCTGCGCGAGATGAGCCATGACGTCCTCATGAAACGGGTTCTCCACTGGCTGCGCGACGCGCTGGGGCGGAGTCCGCAGTAGCGAATCGCCAATGGCGAATTGCGAATGGCGAATCCCGGCGCGCCGGGATTGCGAAAGGCGCGTCGCCTGATCAGCACGCCCCGCGAGAGCGGCGCGTGTAACGAGTCAAAAGCCAAACTGGAGGGATCGACTTTCGCCGCCCGGATGCGAAGACGCAACGAGTCAGAAGCCACACTTCAGGGTTCCGTCTCGGCCGCTCACAACACGCATTGGGCCAGAGGCATAGCCTGAGGGGTCGGCTTCAGCCGACCGGCCAGTGCCCTCACCTTCAGGTGAGGGTGGCGGACCACTCCCATATCCCCTTCTTTTTCCTCGTCAGTCAGAGCAGGCGAAATCGGGGGGAGGGGGGCTGCTTTCCCCCGGCTGAAGCCGGGGGCACTGTCTGGCCGGCTGAAGCCGGCCGCCGCCTCACGCGAGCACGGCACGAGGGCTCCTCCTCGCATGGGACAGGGCTTCGCGGTAGACGGCCAGCTCCAGTTCGAGCACGTGCGACAGCGAACAGTGCTCCACGACATACTGCCGAGCGTTGGCGCCCATTCGCTCGGCGAGCGCGGGGTCATTGCGTACGGTCTGGATGCCGGCCCGCAGGGACTCAGCGTTCGGTTCGCAGAGCCAGCCGGTATGCCCGTGCCGGATGATTTCGCGGATTCCGGGGACGTTTGTCGTGATGACGGGCAGGCCGCAGGCCATCGCCTCCAGCAGGGCTTTGGGATGTCCTTCGTAGAACGACGGGAGCACAAACGCATCCGCGGATTGCAGAAGCGCGGGCAAACACTCGCTCGGCACGTTTCCACACAGGCGAAGGCCCGGCTGCGCGGCGGCGGCGCGGGCCAGTTCATCGCGCAGAGCCCCTCGGCCGATAAGCTCGCACTCCACGTCCAGGTCGCGGACGGCGGCGACCAGCGCCCGGAGGTTCTTCTGCGATTGGTCCAACCGGCCGACATAGCAAAGACGATAGCGCCCTCCGGAGCGGCGGGTGGGCGGGCGGAACGCGTCCGTATCGACGTAATTCGGAACCACGTGAACGCGCGGTTCGACATCGGGAAGACGGCAGACAACGTCTTGTCGCATGGCCTCGGTGGTCACAATCACCGCGTCGGCGCTGGAGAACACCTCCGCCTCGATAGCAAGGGCCTCTTGGGCGGCTTGGGACTCGGGACCATGACGCCGTTGCGTGAACTGCGACCACATATACCCGCACCGGGCGATGAAGGGTTTGCCAAACCGCCGGGCCGCCGCCAGTGCGACCTCCGCACCGCACGTCTGGTGCGTCTTGATCAGATCGGCATCGGCGAGCACGTCGTCCGGGACGTGCGGCGAGGTTTCACCGGGGCGGCAGCCAAGGACACGGATCTCCGGAATCCGCTCGGCGGCAGCCCGGTCCGTCTCGTGGCCGTAGGTGACGAACGTGGTCCGCACGCCCGAGGCGTGCAGGCGGCGGTATATCGCAATCTCACGCGCGAACATGCCGTATTCGGTCCACGTGTCCAACGACACGCCTCGGGTGAAATAGAGCACCAGATGCACGCGCGACGGATCCACTATCGTCATCCTTTCCGACACACATAGAGAATCATGTGTCCGACGTGTCGCCGCGCCCACGCCCACCCGCGCCAGGCCCGCTCGATCCGCGGCCCGATGCGCGGCATCGCGAACAGCCGCAGCGTCCCCGGCACCTCGTCTTTCAGGCCCTTCCACGGGTCGTAGCCGTAGACGCATTCGACGCGGAACCCGCACGCTCGCAGAATGCGTGTCATCTCCGCGGGGGCGAACGCGTATTGATAGAACGTGCGATCGCCCGGCACGCCGCCGTAGAGGCCGAGCCGGGCCTTCCAACGCCGCAACAGGTTGAAGTGCGGCACAGATACCAGCAGGACCCCGTCGTCGGTCAGCACGCGGTGGGACTCGCGCAGGAATGGCTCCGGCCCGTCGCGGACGTGTTCCACGACGCCCAGGGAGATACAGGCGGCGTAGTGAGCATCGGGCACGTCCAGGTGCCGCACGTCGCCCCAACGGATGGGCAGATCGGGCACGAGTTCGCGAACGCGCTCCACCGTTTGCCGCGTGTAGTCCACGCCTTCGCAGTCGTAGCGGCGCTTGCGCAGGGCGAGCACAAGCTGCCCGGGTCCGCAGCCGGCCTCCAGAATGCGCCCCGGCCGAGGCAGGTGCCGCGGAAAGATGTCTTCGAAGAATCCGAGTGAACCCTGCCGGGCCGCCGCAAAGTGCTGCGGCGTGAGCCGCGTGCTCCAGTGAGCGTCCCAGAAGTCCGCGGTGGCGGACGCCTGGTAGTACACCAGTCGGCCATTCTCCACACGGCGGACCGGGCGCGGCGGGGCCGGGCGGTCCGCCGCGGCTGCGGTGGTCGTGAGCGGCTGTGACTGCAATGGGGTTGCCGCCGTCGGCATCGGTCTGTCCTGCTCCTGCGTGCGGGCGAAGAACTACAACAGCTCCAGCGCCCGGTTCATGAGGGCCACGGTGATGAGAATCCGTGTGGCCTCCGTGTCGGCCAGCAGAGGGACGTATCGCGCCGGCACCAGTCCGCGGCGGTCAAATGCGCAGACGTGGTCGGCCACGAACGTCCGGAACACCTCGTTTTTTTCGTAGAACGCGAAGTAGTAATCACGCGCCATGCCGGGCAGGATGGCCCGCAGCGCGCCGCCGTCGTTGGGCCCCGCCGGTTTCGCTGTCGCGCGGCGCAGCTCCTCTGTGATGTCGCGCGTGGTGGGCAGGTCGGCCAGGACGGGGTCAAAGCACCGCTCCTTGAGGTACGACAGGTACCCGCGGGCCAGGTATCGCAGGCGGCGCGGCATGGTGAACGCCAGCCGGAACACGTCGCGATGAAACCCCGGCACGACCAGCGTGCGATGGACCTCCGTGCCCCAGAAACTGCCCATCGTTCCGCGCCCGTGACGCACGAGCATGTTCAGCAGGTCGTATCCGTCCAGTTCGCTCAAACCGGTCGGCAGATGTGACACGTAGTGCGCCCGAAGCGATTCCCTCATCTGCAAGACCACGGTTGGGTCCAATGCAGCGGTTGCCCGCTTGCGATCGAAGTAGCTCAGGAAATGGATCAGATGCTGCGGGTCGGTGTCCGCGAATGGCCGTTCCGTGGACATCCAGGGCTCTGATTCATCGCCCAGGAGGGAATCCGCGCCGAGGGCCCCCAGAAGTGGCACACCAGGGCTTCCCATATCGGCGGACAGTACGAGGTTCCGGAATACATCATCCACCCGCGTGCTGGCCCGCGCGTGGAACACCACGTCGTCGGCAAGGTCCACCAGGTCCGAGCCTTCGTGAAACGAGTACACATGGTGCGTCAGCCGGGGCAGCCGGGCCTCGATCTGGCGGGCCAGGAAGTTGTCGGTGAACCATTCCGGCCCGTACCCGTGTGAGTGTACCGGCCCCTGCGTCTGTCGGTAGACCTCGCTGAGCAGCCCGCGCGTGTCGACGCCCCCGGAAAGCTGGAGGTGCACCTCGGGCTGGTCTCGCAGGGCGTCGGCTACCGCCGATCGAAGCCGCGCGTCCAACTCGCGATAGAACGTCTCTTCGTCGAACCCCTCCGACGACGGGAACAGGTGATCGAGAGACTCCGGAGTTTGCGTCAGGCGGCACGTGCCGTCGGCAAACGAGTGGATGCGGCCAGGCAGTGTCTGCCGCAGGTTGGGAAACAGCGTGCGACCGAACAGCGGGTTGTAGCTCAGGAGCAGGTGAAACGTCAGAACCTCAGCATCCAGGCCGCGGGGGTTCAGAAAGGCCGGATGCGAGCTGAACGCGCTGCCGTCCGTGCGGTAAAACACCGGCCGGATGTTCATCGGCTCGGTGACAATCGTGATGTTTCCGCCGCGGTCGACGGTGATGTCCAGACACAGGCCCATCCGGGCCTCGCGGTCGGTGGGCGGATGGCCGGAGCCACTCTGGCGATAGTGCAGGCCGGCGTCGTCGACCCAGGCTTGCGCGTCCGGGCGATTCTCGTGATAGAGCACAAATGGCGGCAGGCAGAGCGTCTGGACGACAAACGGACTGCGGGCCTGGATTGACTGGCGCGTGTGTTCAATGGATTGTGCGGCCGGGCCGGCTGTCGCACGACGAGCAAGGGTGGTGACCCCCGCGCCTCCGGAGCTTCGGGCGGCAGGGGGGCCGGACGGTGTCTGAACCTCGTCCGCCGCGTGCTGGGTTTCAAGCAGGAACATCGCGCGCCTCCAGCAGCCATGCCGCCAGTTCCACGTCGTCTATCCACGCTCCCATGGCCAGAGTCTCTCCGCACTCTTGCAGGTGCCTCTGTCGATACACCCGGCCGAGCCATTCGAGCACGGGTCTAACCCACGGCTCCGTGTTGCCGTCGGGCGGCGTCGGCATGCCGGCCAATTCCTCGCGGAGCTGGACGGCGGCGGCGTCCACGATTCGGAACCGGCTTTCCAGCAAACCGAGGAACTCCGGCCCGCTGTACTCGTGTTCGCCATACATCCGCATGTCGCCGTTGCTCAGACGCGTGCTCAGCAGGAGTTGCGTGCCCGTGCCACAGAGCCGGGCCGTCAGATGATCGAGAATGGCGCGAACCGTGTCCCGGGCGAGATAGGACAACACCTCCATCACGACAATCAGGTCATACTCCGCGCAGGGCACCTGGGCGTACTGTCGCGCGAGATCCAATCGGGCGTAGCGGATGCCCGGATCGGTGTTGTGCCGCTCGTTGTGGTCGATCACCACCGGCGAAATGTCAAACGCATCCACGCGATCCGCGATTCGACGCAGATACCGGGTGAATACTCCGGCCGCACAGCCGATCTCGCACACCCGACCGTACCGCCGGCCACGCAGCAGTCGCCACGTCTGCAAGTGCTTGCGAATGCGGAACGGCACGCGGTCATATTCCCAGTGGTTCGGATTGAGGCGGAAGCTCTGGTCGAAGTATTCCTGGTCACGGGGTACCGGCGGCGAGCCCGGCCTGGTTGGGCCGACTGCGATGCTTGTGCTCATTGGCGATCTCTCGAGCCCGGATCAGACGCCGCCGTTGTCGCCCTCCTGGCGGGGTTTCGACCGGCGACTCGGATCGGGCATCCCGGCTTATCGGTCGTTCAGGAAGGCCGGCTTGATCGCGTCTGTCTCAAGCCATCGCTCGGAACGACCGATAAACACGTGACTCCACACAGCCGCCGCCTTGGTCCGGACAGGTTCGCAAACGTGCCAGTTGTCTCCGTCATAATTCCCACCAATCGACCCTGGACGGTCATCAAGCCCTGCCTCGAGGCATTGGCTCGGCAGTCTGCCGGCCAACACAGTCTGGAGGTGCTGCTGGTCTTCAACGGGGCGTCACCGGCAGAACCCGAATGGGAGGAAGCCTGGCCGTTTGCGCTGCGGATCGGGCGCCTGGCGGCTCCCAACATTGGGGCGGCCAAAAACTGGGCCTTGGACCGGGCGCAGGGCACCTGGCTTGTCCTGTTGAACGACGACGTATGGCCGGAACCCGGGTTCATCAGCGCCCATCTGGACGCGCATCAGCGGGCCGGCCGCCCGGCGATGGTTCTTGGGGGATCACCCTGGCGCGGCTATCCGGACATGACTGTTTTCGACCGCATGATCCAGACCACCTCGATGGTGTTCTTCTACGACCAGTTGCGGCCGCACGGGTGGTACAACTATCGGCACGCATGGAACTTGAACCTGTCGCTGCCCCGGGCGGCGCTGGGGAACCGACGCTTCGACGAAGCTCTGGGGCCGTTCTTTTTCGAGGACATCGAGTTGGCGTGGCGTCTGGAAGAGGAATCCGGCATCCGGGTCTGGTATGCCCCGGAGGCCGTGGCCGTACATGACCACCGATACACCTTCCACGGGTATTTCGAGCGCGAGTTCGCGTTGGGGCAGGCGGCCGTACGATTGTGGAACGCCAACCCGGCCTGTTTTCGTTCCACGTACGGCACGAACCTGGACAGGGCCTTTCTGGACTATGCCGAACGGTATGTGGACATCGAGGGACGTCGCGAAGACGAGCTGCGACGGCACCTGGCGGCGGTCGCGGGCCGGCCGATCGGCGACCTGTCGCGGTCGCCCGAGGTGGTGGACGAGATTGTGCGGGCCTTGTACGTGGCTCACCTGCCGCTGAAGCGCCTGGCATTTCGTCGCGGGCTGCTGGCGGCGGTGGAGCGGGCCACGAGGAGTCCGCACGAATGCGCGCCCGCCCTACGATGATTCCTGGCGGGGGATGATTGCTCCGTGTGGGTCCGGGGCGTCGCCGAAATCCGCGTCCAGTTGCTCCGCGATGGACGGCGTGACGAAGTGTTCCGCCCGCATCGCCGGCTCGTGCAGATGATCCAGGGGCAGCGGAAGGTGCCTGGCCAGGAAGCTCTCCCACAGGCGGTGCGACCGGATGAGAGTCCGCCCGCTGCGCAGACCCGATTCGGTGGGGATCACTCTGCCGCCAGCCTCCCGGCGGACCTCTCCATGACGAACCAGTGACCACAACGCCACATACGGGATCCAGCCGCGACCCTGGGCCGACCGCACTTCCGTGGCGGAAAGCGACGGGCGATCCCCGCTTTCGTGCCAGCGGTACAGGAGCCCCAGTATGTCCTCCCGGGTGATCCGGAGCGTCAGGGCGAGCCGATGGACCAGGCGACTGGCATATCCATACCGCGGCGCAAACACGACGGCCAGCCCGAACTGCCCACCCGCAACGACGGACATCATCCCGGCGACCTCCGTGTTCCAGTAGACCGCCAGCAGGTAGCCGACCACCGCGGAGACCGCTCCGGAAACCGCGGCCAGAAGGAGCATTCGGGAGAGACGGTCTGTCAGAAGGTGAGCGGTCGCCCCGGGTGCGATCAACATCGCCACGACGAGAATGGAGCCGACTGACTCAAAGGAAGCCACGGTCGTACCGGCGACGGCGGCCATAAGGCCGTAGTGAACGGCCGTGGCACTGATCCCCATGGTGGTGGCAAGATAGGGGTCAAAAGAGACGATCTTCAGCTCTTTGAAGAAAAGGACGACCAGCGCGACGTTGACGACCGTCACCAACGCCAGGACCAGCGTGGCATATGGGATTTCGATTCCCAGGAGGCTGCGGAGGTCGTACGGAACGAACAGAATCTGCCCGTACAGGACGCAGTTGGGGTCCAGGTCCACCTGGGGCGCGACGTAGCGAATCAGTACAACCCCCAAGGCGAACAAGGACGTGAAAACCACGCCCATGGAGGCGTCTTCGGGCACGCGGGCCCAGCGAGCCAGGGTGTCCGTCAGGAAGGCGGTGAGGATACCGACCACCATGGCCCCCAGCAGCATCGGGAGGGCGGACCGGCTGCCCGAGAGCAGAAGCGCGACCGCCAGGCCGGGCAGCACCGCGTGAGAGATCGCATCGCCCAACAACGACATGCGGCGCAGAACAAGGAAACAGCCCAGCAGTCCGCAGGATACGCAACACAGGGTCGCCGTCAGCATGACCCAGCCGTCTTCGGGATACAGTTCGAAGGGATTCATGCGGGCGTGCCTCCCGTGCGGTGCTCGATGGCGGCCGGGACCGGAGCGTGCTCCGGCGTCTGCAGGCGAGCCTCGAGCCGGTTAAGCACGTCCGGCGGCAGCACGTGCTCGATCTGATCGGCGTAGCGGTGCGCGTATTCCGGCGCGGTTGCCGCTTCTTCGAGAAGAAAAGCCTCCCACAGGCGATGCGCGCGGGCGATCGTGGCCGCTTCCCGCACTCCTGTCGGGGTCAGTCGATACGCATCCGCGTCGGGCTGAAGCAAACGTCGGGCGGCGGCTCTGCGCAGTTGCCGGATGAGTTCCCCGACGCTCCAGGATCGCGTTTGCAGCAGCTCGCACAGCGTCACGGGGGCGGACACGTCGCCGGCCGCTTCGCCCGCCTCCCACATCGCCCGGAGCAGATTCTGCATGGCGTATCGCCGGCGCATCGTTCGGCGTCGCAACCACTCAGGCAGCAGTCCGCGCCGCGGCGCCGCCAGCAGGGACAGCACGAACAACCCCGTTGCCGCCAGAACGATCGTAGGTCCCGCCGGCAGGTTGCCGACCCGTGCGCTGATGCCCGTCCCGACGGCGCATGCCAGCACGCCGAACGCGCCGGACAGAATCAACATCCGAGCCAGGCGGTCTGTCCAGAAACGGGCGGCCGCGGCGGGGATGATCAGCAGGGCGGCCATCAGAACCACGCCGACCGCCGGCAGCCCCGCCACGGTGCATACGCACAGCAGAACCATCATCAGAACGTCCAATCGGAACACGGGCCAGCCGAGGGTCGCCGCGAACGGACGATCGAAGCTCAGGACGCGGAACTCCTTGAACAGGACCACGACCACCACGACCACAATCACTCCGGTCGACGCAATGAGGGCCACGTCGGGCCACGTCATTCCGGTGGTTTTTCCGTAAAGGAACGTGCTGAGCCCGGCCCGGCTGCCATGCGGATCGCTCTGAATCCGGCGAAGCAGGATCATGCCCAGACCGAACAGAACGCTGAGCATGAGGCCGATGGCCGCGTCTTCCTTGATTCTCGTCCGCGAGCGGATGAAAGAGACACACAGCACGGCGAGCACGCCGGAAACCAGCGCGCCCAGGAGAAACAGCGGGAAGACCGCGTCACGGAACACCAGGTATGCCACGCAGATGCCGGGCAGAGCGGCGTGGGCCACCGCGTCGCCGACCAGGGCCTGCCGGCGCAGAAGGGCGAAGCTGCCGATGACGCCGCTGCTGAGCCCGAGCAGACCGGTACCGATCAGCACGATCCACGTGTTGATGTCCGGCAGCGGCATCAGAAGAAGAAGGGTTTTCATGATCGCCTACCCGCGTCCGGGCTGTCCCGAGCGCCGCATGGCCTCTGCGGTCTCCTCCAGAATCGTAAGCCGACCGCCGTACGTGCGCTGGAGATTTTCCGGCGTAAGGGTCTCGCCGACCGGGCCTGCCGCCACCACGCGCAGATTCAACATGGCCACATGGTCGAAATACTCCGTCAGCGTCTGAAGATCGTGATGGACGGCGATGACCGTCTTGCCGGCGCCGCGCAGGCTGCGCAACACGTCGATGATTGCCCGCTCCGTGGCCGCATCCACCCCGGCAAACGGTTCGTCCATGAAGTAGATCGCCGCGTCCTGCGCCAGGGCGCGAGCCAGGAAGACCCGCTGCTGTTGACCGCCGGAAAGCTGGCTGATCTGGCGGTCGGCATACTCGCTCATGCCCACCTGGTGAAGGCACGCCCGCGCCGCCTCCCGATCCGCCGAACGCGGTCGACGCAGCCAGCCGATGCGCCCGTAACGCCCCATCAGGACCACATCCGCCGCACTGACGGGAAAATCCCAATCCACCGATTCCCGCTGCGGCACGTACCCGATGAGGGACCGCGCCTCCAGCAGAGACCGGCCCAGAATGGTGACCCGCCCGCTCGCCAGCGGCACGAGCCCCAGGATGGCCTTCAGGAGCGTCGACTTGCCCGCGCCGTTGGGCCCGACGATGGCGATCAGCCGTCCCGCCGGCAGTTCCAGGTCCACATCCCACAACACCGGCCGACGGTGGTATGCCACGGTCACGTCGTGCACGTGGACGGCCGGCGGAGCTTCCTCGGCCAAAGGTCGCGTCGGGTGCGGCGATTCGGGAATGGTCGGTGTTTCGGTCATCGCAGGGCATCCACAATGGTATTCACGTTGTGCCGGATCATGCCGACATAAGTGCCTTCCGGCGTGCCGGGCGGTCCCAGGGCGTCGCTGTACAGCTCTCCGCCGATCCGTACCTCGTGGCCGTGGGAGCGGCACCCGGCGGTCAGGGCCTCCATGCTCCGGCGCGGCAGGCTGCTCTCGACGAAGATCGCCTTGATCCGCCGCCGCACGAGGGTGTCCACCAACCCGTTCAGATCGTGCAGGCTGGCTTCGCTGTCCGTGCTGATTCCCTGCAGGCCGCGAACCTCGATGCCATACGCCCGGCCGAAGTAGCCGAACGCATCGTGGGCCGTCACCAGCACGCGGGCCTCCTGGGGAATCTCCGCGATGCGGGCAAGCGTCTCCTGGTGCAGGTCGGAGAGCGTTTGCAAGTAGGCGGCGGTGTTCCGTTCGTATTCCTCCCGACCGGCCGGGTCCACCTGAATCAAGGCATCGCAGATTCGCTGCGTCGCTCGTGCCCACAGAGACACGTCAAACCAGACATGCGGGTCATACTGACCGGCGAATTCCGGGGGCGCCCGCAGGAGTGCCGGATCAATTCCGTCCGTGACGGCCACGACCGGGCGCCGCGCCGCGAGGCGCTCCAACTGCCCGGCCAGCCGTCCGTCCAGGTGCAGTCCGTTGTAGAGGATCAAATCCGCGCGGGAGAGCTGGCGCATGTCGCCCGGCGAGGGGGCGTAGCTGTGCGGATCCACCCCCGAGCCCATGAGGCCGACCACGACCGTTCGCTGCCCGCCCACGATGCCGGCGACGTCGGTGATCATGCCGATGGTGCAGACGACGTATCGCTTTCCGGGGTTCTCTGCCGCACCGGAAGGCCTGCGACAGCCGGCGGCGAGCCCACCGCATGCGGCCACCAGGACCACCAGGCCGAGCCGCGCGAGGAGCCACCCGCTCCGTTGTGGCGTCATCATTGGCATGAGATGCGCGTCTCCGTCCGAATGTAGCCGAGGCTAAGTTGTTTATCCGTGGTTGTCAACGGGGCCAATCCGCGTCATAATGGTCGTCAATGGCTCTATCATCGCAATCCGCGCGGGCGGCCCGGCGCCGGGTCGGCCCGCGGCCGCGTCTGCCCGGCCCCGAGGACCAGGCGCGCGGCCACCATCGTACCCGCCAGGCACACCAGGTCGAGGTCGCGGAAGACTACGTCGAGACCATCGCGGACCTCCTGGATGACCAGGGCGAGGCCCGGGCGGTGGATCTGGCCCGGCGACTGGGCGTCAGCCACGTTACGGTGAACAGAACCGTGACTCGGCTTCAGGAAGCGGGATTGGTGACCAGCCGGCCATACCGGGCCATCTTTCTGACGCCCGCCGGGCGGCGCCTGGCCGCCAGATGCCGCCGCCGGCACCGGGTCGTCCTGCAACTGCTGCGCAAGCTCGGAGTGGGGGAGGAGACAGCGCGCCTGGATGCCGAGGGGATCGAACACCACATCAGCCGCGAGACCCTGGCGGCCTTTGAACGATTCGTCTCTGGTCGGAACGCCGCCGCAAGCACGACACACTGAACAAACCGGACTTTGGCTTCGTGTGGCCGCCGCCTGCCGCTTGACTGCCGCCGCAGCATCCGGAGCTTGGATGGTGTCGGACCGACCTTCGCCTGGTCGGGTCCGCCTTCGTCGCCCGTCGTCGGGATGAGGTGCCTGCGCATGAAATCGACACGGTGGCCCATATGGAAGATCGCTGCCGCCGCCGCGGGCTGCGCCGCCATGGCTGTCATTCTGTTCGTCCTTTCCGTCTATCTCGAGAAGCTTGTCGGCGAATCGGAACCTGCCTTCGGCGGGGGGCGGCAGTTGCTGAGCCTTCCGGCGTTCATCATGATCCTGGGGGTGGTGGCGGTCATGTTGTGCGTTCTTTCCACGTTATGGCTGGGGTTGCGGGTTCGCGAGTCGCGAATCCCGCCGTGGGAACGCGGGCGCAAGAAGCGCAGGCGCTGATGCCGGCCGGCTCCGCGGAACACGGCCTCTGCCCATCTGCCCGGTGAGTTCCGGTCGTGCCCGTCCTTATTGATGGCAACAATCTTCTGTACGCCGCGCGAGACGTGCCGGCGTTGCGCAAGATCGACCGACTCGGGCTCTGCCGCCTGCTCGGTCGGTGGGCCCGCGCCCCCGCGGAGGAGGTGGCGGTTGTCTTCGATGGACCTGCCGCGTCCCTGACGGATCTGCAGCAGATGCGCGGCTGCGGCGTGCACGTGGTCTTTTCGGGCGCTCGAAGCGCGGATGACGCCATTGTCGACGTGCTCGAGCGGACGGGCAAGGCCGGGCACTACACCGTAGTCTCCAGCGATCATGCGATCCTGCACGAAGCTCGCTTCCATCGGGCGACCGCAATTGACAGCGGGGCATTCCTCCGCGACCTGCTGCGCGTGCCTGCCGCCGGACGGTCCTCTCCAGACGCTCCCGGACTCCCGGAGAAGCCGGAACGGCCCGACCCGTCCGAAACGGACGAATGGCTGCGGCGGCTCGGCTTCGATCCCGATCGTCTGCCGGATGAAACGGATTGGCTCGAGTGATTCGCGCGAGATCACTCGGGCGGTCGCCAGGCGCGGTCCCGCTTCCGCTGTGATCGACGGGTCTTGTCTTCTCGGCGGCGGTGTTTCACGGAGGCCGGAACACGCGTCTTTCGACGCGGCTTGGCCCGCTCCAGCGCCAAAGTCAACAGCTCCACCAGGCGGCTCACCGCGGCTTCCTGGTTGGCTCGCTGGGTTCGCTGGGCGGACGCGGTCACCCGCAGCACGCCCTGCTGGTTAATCCGCGTGGCCAGCCGCCGCCGAATGCGGGCCGTCTGCTCGGGCGTGAATGCCGAACACGCGGTCAGGTCCAGTCGCACCGTGACCCGCGTGCTCAGTTTGTTGACGTTCTGCCCCCCGGGTCCGCCGCTGCGGCTGAATTCGAACATAAGCTCGTCCGGATGCAGCCTGGCATGATGACCGATCTGGAGTGATTCCACCAACAGAATCCCGGTTCAGAGCAGAGAGGGTCCTTCGTCCATGCCGGGCACCAGCCCGTCGTCGGCAGAAGGAAACTTCATATCCAGCACCTGCATTTCCACCGTCCGATGGTTGTTGAAATCATTGATCATCGGTTCGAACGCCAGTCGGCAGCGCCGGTTCTCCTTCAACGGCTGTTCCAGCGAAGCCTTGCCGAAGCCGATGGAACGCAACTGCACGGAGCCCTCCCGAAAGGTCGCGGACAGGTGTTCCCCGCTTTTGCCAACGCACCGCGGCTCACCCGCCAGCTCAACCCACCCGGTGGACAGACGCGGCGTGGGGTTGCCCGGGCCGAACGGCCCGAGGTTCAACATCGCCTGAACCGTGCTCACGTCCAGTTGTTCAAGCGACACTTCAGCATCCAGGCGGAGTTTTGGCCGGATGTCCGCACCGGTCAGACGGGCGTTTGCAACCTCCGTGAACGCCTTCACGAAAGCGTCGAGCCGCGCAACGTCGATCCGAAGGCCGGCCGCCATGGCGTGGCCGCCGAATTGCAGGAGGTGTTCCCCACAGGCAGCCAGGGCCTCATGCATGTGAAACGACGGAAGGCTCCGGGCGGAACCCTGGCCCACGTCGTTTTCAATCGCAATCAGCACGGTGGGCCGACAATACCGCTCCACGATGCGGCTTGCCACGATACCAATGACCCCGGCATGCCACTTATCGCTGGCTAGAACGATTCCTCGAACAGCGTCGGAATCCAGACGCCGATCCTCAATCATCTCGCAGGCCGTCCGGAAGATGCTCCGCTCTTTGGCCTGCCGGGCCCGGTTGTGCTCCTCCAGATAGAGAGTGATCTCTTTGGCTCGTCCCGCGTCGGCCCGCGTAAGCATTTCCACGGCCAGTCGAGCGTGTCCCATCCGGCCCGCTGCATTCAGCCGCGGGGCCAGTTTGAACCCCGCGTCATATCCGCTGATGTTGGCGCCGGCCAACCCGGCGGATTCCAGGAGGGCAGTCAAGCCGAAGTTGTTCGGGGATTTGAGTCTGGCCAGGCCGTGTCGGGCCAGAACCCGGTTCTCGCCCACCAGCGGAACCACATCCGCGATCGTTCCCAGGGCGACCAACGGCAGCAGGTCCAACAGAACCTGTCGATAGGCCGGGGCGACCCGGGCAGAGCCGGAAAGCTCCAGCCCCAGGGCCCACGCCACCTTGAACGCCACTCCGGCTCCACAGAGGGCCGGGTTCGGATAGACGTCATTCAACGCGGGATGGACGATGGCCGCAGCCTCCGGAAGGATCTCACCCGTGGCGTGGTGATCGGTGATAATGAGGGGCAGGCCGCACTCCGCCGCGACTCGCGCCTCGTCCAGTGATCCGATACCACAGTCCACGGTGATCAGCAGATCCGCTCCGTCAGCCGCGATGCTGCGGATCGCCGCGCTGTTCAGGCCGTAGCCCTCCTCGAGCCGGTGCGGCACGTAGAAGCTCGGCGACGCACCGGCAGCCCGCAGGACATGCCACAGAACAGCCACTCCCGTGATGCCGTCGACGTCATAATCGCCGTAAAGGACGATTTTCTGGCGCCGCCGGACCGCTGTGGCAATGAGCGCGGCCGCCTCGCGTGCTCCCGGCAGCAGATCTGGCGGGTGGAGGTCGCCAAGCTGCGGATTCACAAATGCCCGAGCGGCCTGGGGGGTGGTGATCCCTCGGTTCTGCAGGAGCTGGACGACCACCGGAGGGAGGTTCCACTCGCCAGCGGACGGTTGAGTATTGGGCAATGAGCGAATGATCCAGTCCCGAGCGATACTCATCATGGTTGCTGCGGCTGTTTCGGGTGCGAGACGTGCGGCATCGCCCGCCTCAGGCGGCCAATGTAGCGATCGGCCGCGTCGGCGTAAACCATCCGGCGGCGGCCGACGCCGCAAATCGGGTTGCCAGTCACTTGGAACGCGTTAGAATCCGGCAGGTTCGGGGGCGTTCGGAAGGTTCGGCAATCGGCCTGCAGGTGGCCGACACCATGCACCAGGATGGAGCGCGGCAGTGGGCTGCCGACACCGTTATCCAATCACGATTCGTATCCTGGCGATCGGGGTCTGTATGCCGTTTCTCTGCGGGTGCAGCCTGGATCTGCCCTATCTGGTACCGCAGATCCGCGGTCAGCTCGATATCGTCACCAACGCCATTCCGATTGAAGACGTACTTAAGGACGGCGTGCTGACGCAAGAGCGGGCCAGTAACATGGAATTGCTGCTGGAAGCACGCGATTTCGCCGGAGAGAGGCTGGGGCTGGACACGCACAACGCGTACAAGTTCTACTTCGATACGGGGGACGGTCCCGTAGCCTATAACGTTTCGGCCTGTGTGAAACACGCCTTCGTGCCCAAAACCTGGCAGTTCCCCATTGTCGGCACCGTCCCCTACCTGGGATATTTCAACTGGCAACAGGCGGCTCGCAAGGTGAACGAGCTCACCGCACAGGGCTACGACGTGTTGCACTACGAGGTGGACGCCTACAGCACGCTCAGCTTCCTCCCCGACCCCGTTTTCTCCGGCATGCTGGACCGCAACGCGTTGAGCATTGTGGAGACCATCTGTCACGAACTGCTTCACCGCACCGTCTGGCACCCGGACAACACCACGTTCAACGAAAGCCTCGCCACATGGGTCGGACAGACCGGCGCCGTTCAGTTCTTCCAGGAACGCTACCCGGATCTGCCCGAGGCGGCCCAGACGGCCATAGACTGGTACGACGACCTGGCTCGTTACAACGCCTTCATCTTCAGCCTGTATCACGACCTGCGCCAGTTCTATGCGCAGAACATGCCCTGGAAAGACAAGGTCGCCGGCCGGGAGGCCGTCTATCAGGCGGGCCGCGATCGATTCGTCCGCGAAGTGCTGCCGTTGATGCACCGGCCGGACAGCTTTGCCGGTGTGGCAGACCTGCCCACCAACAACGCCTGGATCCTTGGCAACGTGCGCTACAACCAGGATCTGGACGTTTTCGAAGCCGTCCACGTCGCTACCGGGCGGAGCTGGCCTGAATCCATACGCCTGTTCCGCGCCGCCGCGAACGCCGGTGACCCGTATCGGTACCTTCGCGACTGGCTGGCGAACCGACCGACGGGCACAACCGAGTTCACGGAGGGCGCGGCGACGCCTGAGGCGGTTGCGGAACCGGCGGAGCCGGCCGATACGGACGCCGCGTCGATCCATGATGGTGGACCACTTCCGCAGCCCTGACCTGTTATGACCGTGCTGTTCTGCGTCCGGACCTGTCCATGACCGCCTGGAAAACACGCCTGATGGCCGCCGTGCTCTTCGCGACCGCCTTCGGCTATGTCGAGGCCGCCGTCGTGGTCTATCTGCGGGTTGTGTATCAGCCTATCCACCAGGGACTCCATCCGAACAATGCGCCGCATGACCTGCTGCCGGCCGTCACGCTGCATCAGCTCAGGGCCCGCGGCTGGGAGATGGAGCGGCAGTTGTACGTGGAACTGGGGCGGGAGCTGGCCACGCTGGTGATGCTGACATCTGTGGCATGGGGGATGTGCCGATCACGCCGCGAGTGGTTCGCCCTGTTCGCCCTGATGTTCGCGGTGTGGGACATCCTCTACTACGTCTTTTTGTGGCTGACGATCGGATGGCCCCCAAGCCTCCTGACCTGGGACATCCTCTTTCTTCTGCCGGTGATCTGGACGGGGCCCGTGATTGCACCGATGCTCGTTTCGTGTGGATTGATCCTCGGCAGTGTCTGGGCGCTGGTGCGTGAAGGACGCAATCGGCCGTTGCGACTGCCGCTGTGGTGCTGGTTGGGGATGATCGCGGCGGGGCTGGTGGTGATTGTGGCCTTCTGCTGGGATTGGCGCACCGTCCAAGCGGGCGGCGTGCCGGAATCGTTCCGCTGGGACGTGTTTCTGGGGGGCCTGTTTTCCGGGCTGGCGATCTTTTTCCTTGGCGTGGTTCACGACAGAAAAAAGACCGCACGCTCCTCGCCTGTTCTGGCCGCGCCGGATGGGTGAACGCCGGACCCGCCCGCCCCAGACCGCCGTCCGCGGCGAGGCACCGGCGTTCTGCGTGACGGCGAAACCGTCAGAAAGCCTCAGACATGCGAATCTGGACCAGGATCAAGCACCACCCAAAAACCGCTCTGGTAGTCCTGACCTACGTTGCGTTCATTGCGCTGGGGATGCCGGACGGCCTGCTGGGGATCGCCTGGCCTTCGATCCGGGCCGGCTTCTGCATCCCGTTGGACGCCATCGGCCTGTTGCTCGCGGCAACCGTGACGGGCTACCTGACCACCAGCTTCCTGAGCGGCCCTCTGACCGCGCGCTTGGGCATCGGCAACCTGCTGGCGGCGAGTTGCGCCATCACCGGCGGCGGGCTGATCGGCTACACCCTGGTCCCCGCCTGGTGGATGATGGTCGTGCTCGGCGTGGCGGCCGGCCTGGGAGCCGGTGCGATTGATGCCGGGCTGAATACCTACGCGGCCGCGCATTTTGGCGAAGGGCTGATGCAATGGCTCCACGCGAGCTGGGGAGTTGGCGTGACGCTGGGGTCCGCGCTGATGACCCTCGCCGTGAGCGCGCTGGACTCGTGGCGTGTGGGGTATTGTGTCGTGGGCGCCTTTCAGCTTGCGCTGGCGGCCTGCTTCGTACTGATTCGGCCTGTGTGGAATCGAAAGGAACCGCCAGGGCCGGGCGAACACTCCAAAAGCCTGACTGAGTACCGAACACCTTTGGGGGCTACTCTGCGCCGCCCCCGGGTCTGGCTGAGCATACTGCTGTTTCTCCTGTACGCCGGCAGCGAGGCCTCGCTCGGAACCTGGGCCTACACCCTCCTCGTGGAGTCGCGGGGCACCCACCCGTGGATGGCCGGATTGTGGACGGGCAGCTATTGGGCCACCTTCACCGTCGGACGGGGCGTGGCCGGCCTCTACGCCCGACGGCTGGGGGTCGATTTCCTCATGCGTGCCAGCCTCATGGCGGCGATGTCCGGCGCCGTGCTGCTGTGGTGGAATCCGGCGAAGGTGACCAACCTGGTCGCGGTGGCAGTGATCGGCTTTGCGATCGCGCCGATTTTTCCGGCATTGATCTCCGGAACCGCCCAGCGGGTGGGCGTGCGCCATGCCGCGAACACGATTGGCGTGCAGGTGGCCGCGGCCAGCCTGGGAATGGCGTTCATCCCTGGTCTTGTGGGCGTCCTGGCCGGCCGGATTTCGCTGGAGGTTGTTCCCGTCTGTCTGGTCGTCTTGCTCGTCGCGTTGTCCGGTTTCTACACGCTGGCCGTGAAGGTCGGAGTCAGATCGTGATCGAATAAGCCAGCGTCTCAATCAGGCCGCGCATAACGCAGGCGATCCCAGGCAATCGCGAACGCCCGTCGACTCAGTCGAGGCGCAAAGGGAGCAACCATATCAGCCTGGACAACAGGGTGATCCACACCAGCCAGATCACCCGGGACGCTGTGGGGGCATTCGGCACGCGGATCACGCTGCCACCTCCCTCCGCAGGGCGTCGTTAGAGAGCGACATGAACCAGTCCAGCTTCATGATAAACGAGTTCAGGAATCTTGGCGTAATCATGGCAGGCCGTCACTTATGTTGATCCGGTGCGGCTGGCATAAATCATCCATTTTGCGTATGGCTTCATGTCGGCCTCTCGTCGGGGTCTACAATTCTGCTCAGGGTACAGGGTGTTCCTGTGCCGTGCGGGCCAGGCTCGGTCCGCAGCTCTCTGTTCTGCTCTCAAGCGTGGAGGAGGAGTCAAGATGAGATTCACAGGATTGGTGGTCGTTCTAACGCTGCTGGCGGCGGCACCAGCGTGGGCTGCTCAGTTGACTGTGACGGCGGATGTCGCCGGCACCGTGGGGGGGGATCCTTTCTATAGTGGACCGCAGGCCTGGTACGCCGACTTGCCGCAGTTCGATCCGTCGCTGGGCACGCTCGACAGCGTCGAGTTCCACGTGGAAGCGTGGCATAACGGTACGTTCGCGTTCCAGAACAATAACCCGCCCGGCGGCGTGAGGATGGGTGTCAAAGTCTCCTGGATTGACTACTCGTTCGAGGTCAATGCGTTCGGCGGGACGGGCGGCAACCTGATCTTCGAGCCTTGGGTTACCGATCCCACCCCCGATGATCCATTCGGCTTCCCGCCGGGGCACTGGAATCTGCCGCTGACCTGGGTTGAGGCGGGCGAGGCTGCTGGCCCGTTCCCGTTCGGTACCCAGCTCGATTTCGACGACACGTACTTCCCGGCCGATCCGGAGCTTGCCTCGTTCATCGGCTTGGGAACGCTGCCGATCGAAATACTCGACTGGGCGGTCTACTCACTCACCACCTATGGGCAGGGTGCGAGCGCGTGGCAACTCGATAGCGAGTGCGGGATTTACGTCGAGGCGACGTACAACTACACGATTCCAGAGCCGAGTGCCCTGGCGCTGTTTGCCGTGGCAGGGCTCTTCACCCTGAGGCGTCGTTAGCAGGACCTGCCGCTCATTCCCAGCCTTTTTCGCCTTCGTCCGTGGGAGCCGTGCGTCCTGCGCGGCTCCCGCGGCGAAGGTTGATATACAATTCCCCGTTTGGCACATCATCCCCCCGCGCGTCACACGGGAGTGTGATCCAGAGGGAGGTATCGGATGTCCCGAAGCGCTAGTGTTGGCAGCGTCCTCGCTTTCGTTCTGGCGGCCTCGACGGCACTCGCTGAGCATGTCACGATCGACTACACGTTCGAACGCCCACAGATTCAAGCCATACGGGTGGCCGGGGAGTCGTACGACCGGGTGATTTTGCCGGGGGCTCCAAAGGACGGACCTGCGGGCGCGCCGCGTCTGCCGGCCCGGGGGGCGTCGATTCTGCTGCCGTACGGTCAGGAGTTGGTGGGTGTAGAGGTCTTCGCCGGGGAGCGGGTTTTCCTGGGCAGCGGCTACCACATCGAGCCGGTGGGCAAGGCCGTGCCGATCTCCGCGATATCGGACGAGCCCGAAGCTCCGCAGCCGGATGCGGCGATTTACGCTTCGAATCAGCCGTATCCGGTGGAGCGGTTCGTGAACGTGGGTGTGCAGCGTTTCCGCGGGTATCCGCTGGTGATCCTCCGGCTGGAGCCGACGGAGTATGTCCCGGCCAGGGGCGAGTTGTACTACTACCCGCGGCTTCGGGTGGTGGTGGAGACGCGAGCGGCGAGTCGCGGGGAGGCGTTATGGCGTGGTCTGGAGAAGGACCGCGATGAGGTGGTGCGGCGGGTGGACAATCCGGAGGCGGCGTGGAGTTATCCGGCGGCGGCCCGGGATGGGCGGGGGTATGAACTGCTGATCATCACCACGCCGGAGCTGGCTGCAAGTTTTGTGCCGCTGAAGGCGTACCACGACAGTCACGGCTTGCCTGCGGAGATCCGGACGACGTCGGAGATCGGGGGCAGCGATCCGGATCTGCTTCGGGCGTACATTGCGAATGAATACAGCACCAACGGCATTGAATACGTGCTGATCGGTGGGGATGACGACTTACTGCCCGCGAAGGACTTGTACGTCGATTCATTGGCGGGTCTTGTTGTCGAGGACATGCCGTCGGATTTTTATTACGGCTGCCTGGACGGCACGTTCAACTACGACGGAAATGATCGCTGGGGGGAGCCGACGGACGGCGAGGGTGGGGCGGATGTGGACTTGGTGGCGGAGGTGTACGTAGGCCGGGCGGCGGTGGACAACGCTGCGGAGGTGGCGCGTTTCGTCACGAAAACGCTTTGGTACCTTGATCGTCAGCATCAGTATCCGTCGAAGGTTCTGCTGGTGGGCGAGGATTTGGGCGGGATCGGGGTAAGCATGTATGCCAGCCCGTATCTGGAGGAGTTGGTCGACGGGTCGGACGCCCATGGTTACACGACGGTCGGCTTCCCTTCCGAGATTCTGAGCGTCGACCGCCTTTACGATGACCCGGAGTACAGTTGGCCTAATTCAGAGTTGATCGCGCGGATCAACAACGGGGTTCACATCGTCAATCACCTGGGGCATGGCAGTATTCAATGGGCGATGAAGATATCCAATAACGATATTTCCCAGTTCACGAATGCCAACCTCTGCTTCCTCTATTCTCAGACGTGCCTGGCCGGGCACTTTGACGGTCCCAAAGAGTGCTGGGCGGAGACGGCCCACGTCAAAACGGATTATGGCGCTTTCGCCATCATCATGAACGCCCGGGAAGGCTGGGGTGTCTACGGCAGCACGGACGGCCCTTCCCATCGCTATAACCGGGAGTTCTGGAATGCGATTTACCGGTCAGACGAATACTATCCCGAGCTGGGTCGGGCCAATGCCCATTCGAAGGAAAAGAACATCTGGCGTATCGACTCGCCCTGTATGCGCTGGTGCTTCTACGAGCTCACGCTGTTCGGTGACCCGACGCTCCGGCTGGCAAGTTGCCGTGACGACGGACTGCTGACACTGGATCGGGGCCACTATGCCTGTGAGGATGTGGTTCATCTTCGTCTGGCGGATTGCGGGTTGAATCTCGATAACGGCGCGATCGAGACGGTCGCGATTCACGTTGCCTCCGACACGCAGCCTTCCGGCGAAACGGTGGTGCTGAGCGAGACCTTCCATGATTCGGCCGTGTTCGAGGGCGAACTGCGTATCGGTCCGGCAGGTGTTCCAGGGTTGTTGCGGGTGAACGAGGGCGACGTGCTCACGGCCACGTACATCGACGCGGACGACAGTCAGGGCGGCACGGATGTGCCGGTCACCGCCACGGCGAACGTGGACTGCACGCCTCCCGTGTTGAGCAACGTGCATGTGACCGACGTCGGTCCGCACAGCGCGGTGGTGGCCTTCACGGCAGATGAACCGGTGTTTGGCACGGTGCGCTACGGGCCGGAGTGCACGACGCAGTTCTTCATCGCCTCCAGTAGTGGCTACTCGACGCCGGTTCAGATACCGCTTACGGGCTTCAGTGAAGATACGAGCTGGTTCTTCACGCTGGAGGCGCGGGATGAAGCCGGGAATCTGGCGATCGACCCGCTTTGCCACGGCTTCAACACCACGCCGGTGCCGGACTATCTGACGGAACAGTTTTTGACCGATAACGATCTGGACTATACCAGCCTGGTATTTGTTCCCAACAACAGCGTGAGTTTCTACTATCGTTGCAGCGAGCCGATCTCGAATCTGCCGACAGATCCTGCGGGCAGTACGAACCTGACGTTCACCAACAACGACGACGGATACGCCCAGATCAGCCTATCGGGGGGCGCTACGGTGCGTCTGTTTGGGGAGAGTTACAGCACTTTCTACGTCGGCACGAACGGGTACATTACGTTTGTGACGCCCGACACCAATCCGCTGGAATCGCTCGTGGCGCATTTCAACCAGCCGCGGATCTCCGGTTTGTTTCACGATCTCGTGGCCGGTGCGGGGGGGTCGGTGAAGTGGAAACAGCTTTCCGACCGCGTGGCGGTGACCTACAACAACATCCGGGAGTTCGGCTCCACCAATCGCAGCACGTTCCAGATCGAGATGTATTTCGATGGACGGATCGTGCTCAGCTACTTGTCGATCGGGGTGGCCGATGGTCTGGTCGGCCTCTCGGCCGGAATGGGCCTGAGCCCGGACTACCGGCCGACGGATCTGTCGGCGCTGGGGAGCTGTGTCCCGACGCCGCCCGTGGCGCACGACGGTGCCCTTTGTGTGGGGCAGGGAAGCAATGCGCCGATCACGTTGCGTGCGAGCGATGACGGGCTGCCGAATCCGCCCGGGGCGTTGACCTGTGTTCTCACCAGCCTGCCGGGACATGGCACACTCAATGACCCCCTGGGCGGGCCAATCAGCGTCGTGCCGTACTCGTTGATTGGCTACGGGAACCGGGTGGACTACGTGCCGGAGCCGTCCTATGTTGGTCCGGACAGCTTCGCGTTCTACGTGCAGGACGGAGGCGTTCCGCCGGAAGGAGGCGATTCAAACCCCGCGACGATTTCTCTGACCGTTCAACCGCTGCCCGAATTGATTTATCGTTTTCCGTTGGACAGCGATCCGGGCTGGGCCACGACGGGGCAGTGGGCATGGGGGCGTCCGATTGGCGGCGGCTCACACGCGAGGGATCCCCATCTGGGGTACACGGGGCAGTACGTGTACGGCTATAACTTGGAAGGTGATTACGCGAATCATATGCAGACGCCCGAGTACCTGACGACCGGAGCGCTGGATTGCAGCTCTCTAAGCGGCGTGCAGCTCCGCTTCTGGCGCTGGCTGGGGGTCGAGGCGCTGGATCAGGCCGGTGTGGAAGTATCGAACGACGGGCAGACCTGGGTTCCGGTGTGGGCAAACGTGAGCACCCATGACGAGTCGGAGTGGACGCCGCATGGGTACGACATCTCAGCGATCGCCGACGGTCAGTCCACCGTGTACATCCGCTGGAGCATGGGCCCGACGAATGCGTCGATTACGTATCCGGGCTGGAACATCGATGACGTGGAGATCTGGGGTATCGTGTCGGCACCGGTTCCGGGCGACCTGGATGGCGATGGCAACATAGATATTGAGGATTTTGTCATTCTGGCCGGCTGCCTGGTCGGGCCGACTGTTCCACCCGCCTTCGGCTGTGAGAACGCGGACTTGGATCAGGATATGGACGTGGACATGGCCGACTTCGGCGTGTTCCAGTTGTACTTCGGAAGGGACCGATAGCGCCCGCGCCGCTGGCCGAAAGTTGTTGAAACAAGGCGAGCGGACCGGTCATGGGCCGCCGCTGCGCGTCGCCGCAGAGCGGCACATACGGGCGTTGCTTGAAGGCAACCGGCTTCAGCCCAAGGCAAACGCCTGCCGCAGCCGGACGATTCGTTCCGTGGCGTGTTCGGAGATGCCGCCGAAGCGCATTCGGTCGTAGCGGGTCTGGATGCGGGCCATGCGCTTCCATCCCTTGTTCATGCCGTGGATGAACAACGCGGACGTCAGACTTCGCGTTCGGATCAGCGTCCGCAGCGTGCGGCGCCAGACCCACGGAACGGTTGCCGCCGTGTGGCGAAGCTCGTAGATCGCCTCGTCCAACTGCTGCGCGGAGACGTTTTTCGGATGGTACACCGTCTCCACAAAGGTGAAACGCTCCCAGTCTTGCGGGTAGTTCGTGGCGAAGATGCGACCTTCCGCCATATAGCGATCGTACATCCGCGTCCCGGGCAACGGAGTCAGGTTCGTGATCTGGATCGTATCCACGCCGAGCCGGACGGATTCCAGAGCCGTCTGAGAAACCGTGTCCACGGTGTCTTGGTCCGCTCCGATGATGAACGCGCCGAACACGCTGATTCCCGCGCGGTGGAAGCCTTCGATCAGGTCGCGGTACCGCTGGGCGTTCTTGCGGTTGACTCCCTTGTGAAAATCCTTGAGTGATTCGGGATTCAGGGATTCAAACCCGATCAACATGCCCCGGCAGCCGGCCTTGTAGGCCAGTTTCAGCCCGTCGGCGTCGTCCCCCATGTTGATCGTCGTCTGGCTGAACCACAGCCGCCGCTTGCCGTGCTTGATGATGGCCCGGAGCAGTTCTTTGGCCCACTCCGCATGCCGCGGCCCGACCCCGAAGAAATTGTCGTCCGTTACGAAAATGAACCGCCGGGGCGTCTGGTTCCACTCCTCGAGGATCGAACCGATGTCGCGCCGGCGAATCGGCCCGCCGTTGAAAAGCGTCACGCTGCAGTATTCGCACCCGACCGGGCAGCCGCGCGAGGTCTGAATGCTCGACACGTCGTAGCGCCCGTTGATCGGCTGGAGCGATTGCAGCCCCGCCCCGAACCGCGCCCCCAGCTCGCTGAGCCGGCCCTCGTACCGCGCCTGCAGCCGGCCGCCGGCCGCGTCTTCCACGATCTGCGGCCAGATTTCGTCGCACTCCCCGACGGCCACTGAATCCACATACCGGGCCGCCTCCTCAGGGACCGCCCAGGCGTGCGGGCCCCCCATCACCGTGCGAATCCCGCGTTGGCGGCACAGGCCGGCGATTTCGTAGGCCCGGGTCGCGCCGCTGGTGTAGGAAGTGATGCCGACCAGGTCGTACTCGCGAGTGCGAATCGCGTCTTCGGTGGAAGCACTCCCGAAAATCTCGTCGATGATCTCGACCTCGTGCGGTGGCGGCACCAGCCGGGCCAGCACCTGCAGGCCAAGCTGCGGGATCTTGCTGCCGATGGTGTGATACCCCTGGGTCCGCCGCGTAATAGGGTTGATTAATGCTATACGCAAGAGCACCTGCTTCCTTCGGAAAACCGCGCCACTGATTGCAGAGCGTACGTCCGGCCACTGGCGAAGTCAACGGAACGAGCCGGCGGGGGATCCGATTCTCCCTCCGCGCTTCGTTCCTGCGGCGCTGTTTCCGCCGGGCTGCCGCCCCGTCAGTCGTTGCTCGCTTCGCGAGCCGCGTCGATCCGGCGAGTGACAAACCGGAAAAGAAGCAGCCCGAGGAAGGCCAGCACGCCGATTGCCGCGAAGACGTACCAGATGTAATGGGCCTGGGCGTATCTGTCGGGCAGGGGGGTGGCATTGGCGATGGCCTCGAGCCGCGCCTGCTGGACATCCGGCGGCAGCGTGTTCGGGTCCGGACAGAACCAGTCCAGCAGATACCCCGAGATGACGAAGCCGAAGAGGTAGGCGAAAAAGCTGGTCAGATGCATGTAGCCCATGTAGAGGCCTACCTCGCCCTTGGGAGCCTGCTTCGACGCGTACTCCAGCCACTTGGGCGACAGAAAACACTCGGCCAGCCCCTGAAGCCCGATTCCCAGGATGACCATCAACGTGATGGGATGCAGGTGGCACCCGAATCCCACCGACACCGATCCTCCGAAAGACGCCTGCAACGCCGGACTCAGCGAAATAACCAGGGAGGAAACCGGAATGATCGCCAGCGAGATCCCGATCGTGTTCACCGGCCGCATCCGCCGCACCAGATGCGTGATCGGAACGACCAGGATCACCACCACGAGCGGATTGATGTTGGCCAGCCACTCCGGCTTGGCCGTCTCCCCCAGCATCCGCAAAATGTACTTGGGCATGGATGCGTACAACTGATGCTGGATCGCCCAAAACCCGGCCACGATCAGGATGAGACACATGAAGCGGATATTGCTCACAACCCGGAGCAACCCGTTCATCGCGTCGCGCAGCGTTCGCGCCTTCGCCGGCGCCTCCACGTCACGGTACAGAAGGGCCACCCAGATCAGGGCCAGCCCGGCCATCAGACCGGCGTAGAAATTGATGTATTCCAGGCCCAAGTGCTGGCGCACCGGGGCGGCCAGCGATTTTCCCGTGAACGAACCGATGTTCACGACGGCGTAGAAGATCGAGAATGCCCGCGCCCGATGCGCCTCGTCGGAGCAGACGGCCGCCGTCCCGGTGATGACAGGCTTGATGATGGAGCCGCCGACCATGATGATGAGCAGCGAACAGAGGACGATCGCCTTGCGGGGGAATTCGGCGAACAGGGGGGTTCTGACCGCATCGGCTCCTACGATCTGCATGCCGCCCAGGCCCAGCACGCAGTATCCCAGCGTCAGCAGGGCGAACGCCAGGATCAGTGCCCGACGGAAGCCGATCCGGTCCGCCATGAGTCCGGTGAACGTCGGCAGCAGGTACAGCACGGAGGTGAAGGCCCCGGCCACATACCCCGTCGATACGTCCGTGAAGCCGATCTGATCGGTGAGATAGACCGCCAGGGCGATCGCCATGCCGTAATAGGCCGCACGCTCCAGCAACTCCGCACCGTTGGCCACCCAGAACGGCCACGGAAACCGCCAGCTCAGTCTCCCCTCTGCCTGCATGCGCACCTCACCGCTTCGAAGCGTCCAATACCCGATGACCGAATCTCAACCGCCGCCGCGCCTCTGGCCTGTTTCGGCGGATGTGAGTCACTCGCCATTCGCGGGAATCCCGTATTCCCTCCACCGTCGCGTCACGAACTCCTTCACGCCGGCCGTCATCTCCAGCTCCGCCGGCCACTCCCGCACCGGGCCCTCGCCGGGCACCTTCCGGGTCGCATCGATGCCCATTTTGCCGCCGGCGCCGCAGAAGGGCGCGGCGTGGTCCAGAATGTCCAGCGGACCGTCCACGATCATCGTGTCCCGCCGCGGATCCCAGTTGGCCCCGACATGGAACAGCACGTCCTGCTCGTCATGCACGTTCACGTGTTCGTCCACCACGATGATCAGTTTGGTGAACATCATCTGACCCGCGCTCCAGATGCTCATCATCACCTTGCGGGCCTGCATCGGATACTCTTTGCGGATCTTCACGAACATGCAATTGTGGAACGCGCCGAACATCGGCAGCGAGTAGTCCAGAATGTCCGGCGCCAACACCCGCAGCAGCGGCAGGAAGATGCGCTCCGTCGCCTTGCCGAGGTAGTAATCCTCCTGCGGCGGCTTGCCCACGACCGTGGCGGGATAGAGCGGGTCGCGGCGGTGCGTGATGGCCGTCACCTGGAACAGCGGATACTGATCGGCCAGCGAGTAGAAGCCGGTGTGGTCCCCGAATGGGCCTTCCAGGAGCGTCTCCTTCGGATCCACGAAACCCTCGATCACGATCTCTGCCCGGGCGGGCACCTCCAGAGGGATGGTCCGGCAGGGCACCAGTTCGATACCACCGTCGTTCAGGAAACCGGCGAACAGCAGCTCGCTTACGTCCGGCGGCAGGGGACACGTGGCTGCATAGGGCAGCACCGGCTCCCCGCCCAGCACGATCGCCAGGGGCATCTTCTCGCCGCGGGCGGCGTACGCGCGATGGTGACGGGCTCCGTCGTGGTGCATGTGCCAGTGCATGGCCGTACGTTTACGATCGAACACCTGGACGCGATACATGCCGACGTTTCGCACGCCGTTGTCCGGGTCACGCGTGTGAATGCCCGCGAAGGTGATGTACCGGCCGCCATCCTCCGGCCAGCATTGCAGGATCGGCAGATCGAACAGATTTGCGTCGTCGGTGTGTATGACCTGCTGACACGGGCCCGTGCGCACCATCTTCGGGGCGTAGCCGGCCAGCCGGGCCAGGTCCGGCAGCTTGCGGATCTTGTCCATCCACGAGGCGGGGACCTCCGGCTTGAGCATGGCCTGGATCCGGTCGGCCAGGGCCTCGAAGCTCTCGCAGCCCAGGGCCATCCGCATTCGCTCGTAGCTTCCGAAGAGGTTGATGACCAGCGGGATGCCGGACCCCTTGACGCGCTCGAACAGCAGTCCGCACCCGCCCCGCCCGCCATGAATCGGGTCCGTCGCCGGCGGGGGCGCGTGGCCGGCCGCGGGTGATTTGCTCACGCGGTCGACGATCTCGGTGATCTCCAGCACCGGGTCCACTTCCGCCCGAACGCGCCGGAGCTGTCCCTTGCTTTCCAAATCCGCGACAAACGATTGCAAATCCGGATACGGCACGCGATTCCCCGTTTCTGCAAGACCATACGGCACAAACGTCCATCCCGGCGCCTGGCCCCCGCGGACCGGGTTCTGCGCCGATGCCGCCATCTGCCTCCACGCCGCGGCCATCATAGCCACAGACTCGCCCCCGGCAACTCGCCGGCTGGCATCAGAACCTCAGATGGGGGCGCAGCCGTTGCCGCCCGATCGAGAGCCGGCTGCGTCTGTGGACTGCCGGACGCCGGTTGGTTAGAGTAGCGGAGAGGTTCCCGGCGGGTCCGAGGTTTGTGCAGTTCTTCAGCGACGGGAGTTCCACCGTCCGACTGCCCGTCAGAATCTGAGTCCGCCGGCGAGAGCATTTCCATGCGACGCGGCCTGAACATGGACGACTGCACGGCACTCTGCGGGAGATGCGAACCCGCTCTTGGTCGGGTTATGCCTTTGTGGGCGCGGAAAGGCTGCTCTCGTTCCCACCGGGACGTCGGGGGACGCATCACTGCGAAGCACGTCGGCAGTGGAAGTTTCCTGCCACAAAAGAGGGGAGGCCGGATGCGGTGAAGAAGGAGGAACTCGAACGCGATGCAGCACGGTACGACGCGTTGGTTTCGCGGGCTCGTGAGCTTCTGCGAGGGGGGTTGTACCGAGAGGCCGTAACATTGGCCCGGGAGGCCTGGCCACACATCGACGGCATGATGCGGTTCAAGCAAAAATACGAAGATCGCGAATTCACCAGTCTCGCGGCGATCGACCTTGTCTTGAAGTACGCACCTCTGCTGATGGACAGACAAAGTCTGGATGAGCTCGAGAAACTACTGAAGGACTGTCGCCGTATCGAGAAGAACACAAAGCAAAATCTCGGCGCGAAGTTGAGCGAAGCGCGAAGCGTTCTCTGGAATGCCCACCGGCTGTGGGATTATCTTGAGATGCACCCGGACTCGCGCCAAGATGAGCTTCGTCGAGTGTTGGGAGGCGATCAGGAGTTCTGGCGATCCATCTCGGAAGAATGGGACAGAATGGGGCTGGTTGAGCGCAGGCCGGAAGGTGGCTCCTATCGGCTGTCGCTGGCCACGCGGTTGGGGAAGATCGTGCGGGGAAAATGTCCGGGGTGCGGCGGCTCGATGGAGGCGCCCAAGGCCATGTTCTTCGAGCCGATGTCATGTCCAGGATGCGGTGGAGAGGTGCTGTTCGTCATATTGTCCGAAGGCCCTGCCGGGATTGCGAGGGAGTGACAGATGTCCTATTTCGTGGTCTTCGTTATTGGCGTGACCATCGGCGCTGTTTGCGTGTTCGCCGCCTTATTGAATCTGCGCGCCGAGCTCCGTGCTGAAAAGAGGCGACAAGAGGCGGACGAAACAAGACTTGAAAAAGGCCTCAGAGACGTTGCTTCAACTCGCCAAGAGCTTGACAAGCAGATCAACGAACTTGCGGGGCGTGCGGTCAGTTACGAGGAGTTGCGGCAGGAAAACACGATCCTGAAACGCGATCTTCAGAACATCGATGTGAGCATGCGAAAACTCGAGCTGGATCGAGAGCTTCAGCAGAAGCGGCAGGAATTGCTCGACCGAAAAGTCACGGAACTTGGTGATCGGTATCTGAAGGAGAACATCAAGTGGATCATGTCGTCAGTCTCCGCAGACAATTTTGCGGCATGCAAGAAGCGCATGCAGGATGTCATTGGCCGGTGTCGCGAAACAGGCCTGGAAGTTCCTCGGGACGCCGAATCCGCTCTGTTCGCGGAACTGAAGGCCGAGTTTGAGAAGAGCGTTCGGGCCGCATTTGAACGGGAGGAGCAGGCGCGCATCAAAGCGCAGATTCGCGAGGAGCAGAAGTTCGAGAAGGAGATCGAACGCGAAATCCGACAAGCCGAGCGAGAACGGGCTGCCGTTGAAGCGGCCCTCCAGAAGGCGTTAGCGGAGGCCAAGGATGAGCACAGCGTAGAGATCGAACGGCTGAGAACGCGGCTGGCGGAGGCGGAGGCGAAGGCACAGCGGGCGGTGTCGCAGGCTCAGAGGACGAAATCAGGATACGTCTACGTGATCTCGAATATCGTATCCTTCGGCGACAAGGTGTTCAAAATCGGGATGACTCGAAGGCTCGAACCCCTGGATCGTGTCAGGGAACTTGGCGATGCTTCTGTGCCCTTTCCTTTCGACGTACACATGATGATCTCTTGTGATGATGCCCCAGCCCTTGAGAATGCCCTGCATCGGGCTTTGCACAAACTGCGTATCAACAAAATGAAGCCCCGCAAGGAGTTTTTCAGGGTCGACTTGGATGAAGTCCGAAGGATTGTCTGGGAGAACCACGGGGAAGTGGAATACAGAGTCGATCCCGAGGCCCTCGAGTATCGACAGAGCCTTGAGATGTCGAGCGAGGATTCCGAATACATCGAGAGCGTCTACGATGCCGCCGAAGCGGAGGAGGAGTCCACAGATGGAGAGTAGGAAAGAGAAGCCGGGAAGTGGTGGATGAAGCGGCGATGGGGATCGCGGTGGAACTGGCGGATGAAGAAACGCTCTCTTTGCGCGTTCGGCCTTCGGGTCGAGAGAGCGAAAATAACTCCTCCAGAAAACGCGCTGTTCCCGTCCAGGAAGGCGAGCGCTGCTTTCCTTTCGGTCCTGCCTGGCCATTCGAGCAAACCAGGCGACCCGGTCCCAGGGGCTCGTAGTGGGCGAATCCGGGGGGGACGAAGGGCATGACCCCAAACAGACTTCCCGTCGGCCCGTCAATGGCAAGAGGGTTTCCGGCCGGTTTGACGGCGTAAGCAATCTGGCCGTGTCCACACGTGGTCATCAAAAGCGGAGGAGCGGAAACGCCGGGCTCCGTCAGCGAGGGACGGCCAGAACCATGCCGGAATGCGGCGGAAGGGTTGCTTCGCCTTCCAAAACGGCCGCAGCGTCCAGGTCGGCTCGGTCGGCGTCGGCCTGGGGTTGCCACTGGCCGGGGGGCAGATGGAAAACCTGGGGAGTCGTGTCGCCGTTGAGAAGAACAAGGACGGTCGCGAAGGTCTCGCCGGGCAGATCACGGCCATCCAAGGTGAAGGCCAGGCAACGCGGCGACGGTACGGTGTCGGCGAAGCGAAGGCGCGCTTCGATAGCCGCGCGGGTGGGCAGGCGGAAGACCGGGTGGGCCTTGCGCAGCGCAATGAGTCCGCGGTAGTAGTCAAAAACCTGGCGGTGTTCCCGTTTCCGCGACCAGTCGATCTGGTTCACGGAATCGGGCGCATCGTAGCTGTTGTGGTTGCCGCCCTTGGTGCGGCACAGCTCCTGGCCGGCGTGGAGAAAGGGGATGCCCTGGGAGGTGAGAACCAGCAGGCCGGCCAATCGCTGCATTCGCTCACGTTCCGCGACGGAGGCGCTCGGGGCGGCCTGGACGATCTTGTCCCACAGCGTCAGGTTGTCGTGCGCGGCGCAGTAAGTGACGACCTCGGTGGGGTGCAGCGCCCAGTCGTGGATGGCTCCCGCAATTCCCTGGCGGACGCGGTCCGCACGGTCGCCGGTTTGAATGAAGCCCGGCGCGCCGCTGTCGCGGTCGCCCTTGATCGCGTCGCGGAAGTGGTCATTGAAGGCCGCGATGCCGGAGCCGCGAAGCTCCGCCTTGCCCGTGACGCGCGCAAGGCCGGAGGCCCCGCCCGTCCAGGGCTCGCCATAGAGCAAAATGGACGGGTTGATCTTCCGTAGCGCATCCCGGACGGCGTTCATCGTCTCCAGGTCCATCAGGCCCATGAGATCGAAGCGAAAACCGTCGATCCCGTATTCGCGCACCCAGAATGTCAAAGAGTCGATGATGAACCGCCGGGCCATGGGGTTCTCGGTGCGGAATTCGTTGCCGCAGCCGGAACCGTTCCAGAAGGAGCCGTCGCCGTGCATGCGATGGTAGTAGCCCGGAACCAGACGCTCGAACGAGGCGTGCGGCGACGTGTGGTTATACACCACGTCCAACACGACGCCGATGCCGCGGTCATGAAGGGCCTGAACCATCCGCTTGAATTCCCGGATCCGGGCGTCACCCGCCGGCGTGGTGGCGTACAGGCCCTCCGGCGTGTTGAAAAACACGCTCATGTATCCCCAGTTGAACCGATCGGATGTCTCGTCGTTCTCGAAATCCTGCACCGGTAGCAGATGCACGTGCGTGACGCCCAGCTCGACCAGATGGTCCAGGCCGGTGGCGATGCCCGGGTCGCCCGGTAGATGCGTGCCGGTCTCCGTGAGGCCAAGATACTTCTTCTTGTGCAGGGCGCCGGAGTTCGCGGCGGACGTCAGGTCGCGG
>JBPOIK010000210.1:0-15542 GCA_052034525.1 Planctomycetota bacterium | reverse complement strand
CCCATCATCTTCAGGATCGCCTCCTTGGCCGCAAATCGGCCCGCGATCCGCTGGGTGGGGTCTTTGAACCGGGCGATGTACGAGCGCTCCCACTCCGTCAGGATCCGCTGAAGGAACCGATGGCCGTGTCGTGCGTGTACCGCCGCGACGCGCTCGCACTCCACCAGGTCGATGCCATGGCCGAGAATTCGCATGGGGGCGAATGTAGCCGGACGAATACCCTTCCGCAACGCCCCTTCGGGCAGCCCGGGCCTGTCCGAAAACGCGGGCTGCGCGACTGGACGATCCGATCGGCGCCGCGTATATCACTTCCATGACCGCACGAACAGGTGCATCGTACGTATCGAGACTGCTCGAGAACCTGACCGGGCCGCAGCGAGAGGCCGTCAGCCACGCCGACGGTCCGCTCTGCGTGCTCGCGGCCGCCGGCAGCGGTAAGACGCGGGTAATCACCCGACGAGCGGCCTGTCTGGCCGCCACGGTCACCCGGGCCCGCAACGTTCTGGCCATCACCTTCACCAACAAGGCCGCCAACGAGATGAAGGAGCGGATCGCCGCCCTCGGCGTGGACGAAGGCATGACGATCTGCACATTCCATTCCCTCTGCGCGCGGCTACTCCGCATCCATCACGGGCGGGCGGAACTGGCGCCGAATTTCACCATCTTCGACACGGACGATCAGAGGAAGCTCATCAAAAAGGCCGTGGAACGGGCCGACCTGTCCACCACGAACTGGACGCCCGCCCGGGTCCAGGCGGCGATCAGCCAGGCCAAAAACGAACTGCGGACGGCCGACGAGTTCGCCGCCGCCGCAACGGACTGGTCCGGACAGACACTCGCCCGCATCTATCAGGCATACGAAACCCTGCTGGCCGAACAGCAGGGGCTGGATTTTGACGATCTGCTGCTCAAGACGGCCCTGCTCCTGCGAACGGACGAGCCCCTCCGGGCGGAGTTGGAAGCCCGCTACACCCACCTGCTGGTGGATGAATACCAGGACACCAACCGCGCCCAATACGAGATCGCCCGGCGGCTCACCCTGCGAAATCGGAACCTCTGCGTCACCGGCGACCCGGACCAGTCCATCTACGGGTGGCGAGGCGCGGACATCCGGAACATCCTGGATTTCGAGCGAGACTATCCGGACGCCAAGGTGGTCCGACTCGAACAGAACTACCGCTCCTCCAAGCGTGTCCTCTCGGCGGCCGGTCGGTTGATCACGTTCAACCGCCGGCGCAAGGAGAAGACCCTCTGGACGGAAAACCCCGACGGGCGGGCCGTCCGCGTCGCCCGCCTGGAAGACGGCAAAGCCGAAGCCCGGTTCGTGGCCGACGAAATCAGCGCGCACCGCCGGAACGGCCGCCCGCTTCGCGACATCGTCGTGTTCTATCGCATCAACGCACTGAGCCGGTCGGTGGAGGAGGAGCTTCTCCGCGCCGGCATCGCCTACCAGGTTGCCCGCGGCGTCGAGTTCTACAGCCGGCGTGAGATCAAGGACACCCTGGCCTACCTGCGCGTCATGGTGAACCCGGCCGACGAAACATCCTTGCTGCGGATCATCAACACGCCGCCGCGCGGCATCGGGCCGACCACGATCCGGCGCTTGCAGCAGCACGCCGTTCACGCCGGACAGCGGCTGGCAGACGTCGTGTGCAACCCAGGGCAGGTGCCGGGCCTGGGGCGGATCACGGCGCGGATGGACGTGTTCGCCCAGACGCTGCGCAACCTGATCTCCATGTCCGGTGAACGGCCCAAGGCGGCCGTCGAAGCCGCGCTGAGTCAGTCGGGCCTGCGGGCGGCCCTCCGGGCCGAAGCGCACGACCATCCGGAACGGCTGGAAAACGCGGAGGAACTCCTCAACGCCGCCGCCGGCTTCGAGGAGGACAACCCGGACGCCACGCTCATCGACTTTCTGCAACACGTCAGCCTCGTCTCCGACGTGGACGCGGTGAACACGGAATCCGGCTGCGTGACTCTGATGACTCTGCACGCAGCCAAGGGTCTGGAGTTTCCCGTGGTCTACATGATCGGCCTGGAGGACGGGCTGCTGCCCATGGTCCGCAACGACGACTCGGATGACGAGGAGGAGGAACGCCGGCTGTGCTTCGTCGGCATGACCCGGGCGATGGAGGAGCTTACCCTCACGCACGCCGCGTATCGCACGCTGCATGGCCGGACGGAACGGCGAGTCGAATCCGTCTTCCTGAGCGAGCTGCCCCAGGACGAAATCGACTGGCTGGACAGTTCGCCGGAACCCTCCATCCCCAGGGGCCCGACGTCCGTGCGACCGCCGCCGGCGCTGAATCCGGCCCAGTGGGAAGTCGGCACGCTGGTCCGCCACCCCACCCTGGGGCTGGCCCGCGTGCAGTGGATTTCGCCCGGCAGCCAGCAGACGCGGATCGGCCTTCGCTTCCCCACGGGCGAACAGAAGACGTTCATTCTGGAATACGCGAAGCTCCAGCGCGTGGATTTTGACGAAGTGGACTGACACGGTTGACGCTCCGGCCCACAAGGCGGACGATGTTGGCCGGCGGTTCCGGGAGCACGGACGATGCGGTACGCAGTCATCATGGCCGGCGGGGCGGGAACGCGGCTCTGGCCGGCCAGCCGGACGGCCCGTCCGAAGCAACTGCTGCGGCTGTTCGGCGGCAGAAGTCTCCTGCGAGAGTCCTTCGAACGCGTGGTGCGGCTGATCCCCGCGGAGCGAATCGCGGTCATCACCGGGGCCGAGCATGTTTCGCTCGTCGCCCAAGAGCTGCCGGAAATCCCGACGGACAACCTGTTCGGCGAGCCGTGCGGGCGCGATACCGCCAATGCCGCCGGCCTGTCCGCGGCGATCCTGCGCGAGCGGGATCCGGGCGCCGTTCTGGGCGTCTTTACGGCCGATCATATCATCCGCCCGCCCGAACGATTCGAACGCGCGATCCTCGCGGGATTCGCCGCCGCGGAACGAGAACCCGACGCCCTGGTGACCTTCGGCATCCGGCCCGTCAGCCCCCACACCGGCTACGGCTACGTCCAGCGCGGCGATGAGATCGCCCCCGGCGCGTACGCCGTCGCCCGGTTCACGGAGAAGCCGGATGCGGAAACGGCCGCTCGCTACGTGCTGGACGGCCGGTATTACTGGAACAGCGGCATGTTCGTCTGGCGGGCCGACACGGTTCTGGAGCAGTTGCGCAAGCACCTGCCGCAAAGCCTGGACGGCGTAATGCAGATTGCCCGGGCATGGTCCGGCGGGCGGCGGAACGCCATGCTCGACCGCATCTATCCGGCGCTCCCGAAAATATCCGTCGATTACGCCGTGCTGGAGAAGGCCGCCCGCGTGCTGGTCGTCGAGATGGACTGCTCCTGGGTCGACGTGGGTTCCTGGGCAGCGCTCGAATCCGTGATCCCGCCAGACGCGCACGGGAACGTGTCGGCGGCGCCGCGCGTGGTGCATCTGGATTCCCGGAGGACAATCACCGCCGGCGAGGAAGAGCACCTGATCGCGACCTTGGGGGTGGACGACCTGATCGTCGTGCACACCCCGGACGCCACCCTGGTGGCCCACCGAAGCCAGGCCCAGCGACTCAAGGAGCTCGTCGCGGCGATCCAGGCCCGGTTCGACGCCACGTATTCCTGACGCTGGCGGGCGGCGGGCGTCTCTTTGACGCGCCGGACCCGCGCGGCGATGATACGCAGCGCATCAGACGTGCAGACCGTTTTGTGGGGCCGGCGGCACGCCGGTCTTGTAATACAGTCAGGAGGCTGGAATGGCCCGAAAAACGACAGGAAAACCAACGGCGATTATTGCAGAGCGTATCCGACAATGCCGGGCACAGATGGCGCGGCGCCGGGTCTCGGCATACCTGCTCAGCAATCGGGCGGATCATTTCTACCTGGCCGGTTTCTCCGGGGAGGATTCTGCCCTGCTGGTCACCCGAAACCAGGTCTGGGTCATCAGTGATGGCCGCTTCGAGGAGTCTATCCGCAGAGAATGTCCGTGGGCCAAAGTGACCCTGCGCAAGGGTATGCTGCCGGCGGAGATTGGTGCGGTCTGCCGCCGATTACGGCTACGCAGCCTGGCCGTTCAGAGCGATCATCTGACTCTCGACGACCACGCCGCCATCCGCCGGGCGGCCCGGCCAACCCGGCTGGTCAACGCCCCGCCGCTCGTCAACGAAATGCGGCTGCGGAAGGACAAAGCCGAGTTGCGGGTGCTGGACCGGGCGATCCGCGTGGCCGAAGAGGCCTTCCAGGCCATGCGACGCTCCATTCGGATCGGCCAGACGGAGACTGAGCTGGCCGCGCGGCTGGAGTACGAGATGGCCCGCCGGGGCTCCACGTCGCCCGCGTTTCCGTCCATTGTGGCAGAAGGCCCCAACGCCGCGTTGCCCCACGCGGTGCCGGGCGGGCGGAAGGTTCGCAAGGGCAGCGCCATACTCTTCGACTGGGGCGCCACCGTAGGCTTCTACCGCAGCGACTTGACCCGCATGGTGTTCGTGGGTACCATCCCGCCGAAATTCCGTAAGATCTACGGGATCGTCCTGGAAGCGCAGGAAAAAGCCATCCAGGCCATCCGGCCTGGCCCGCGCATGTGCGATGTGGATGCGGTGGCGCGGAACCATATCGCGCGCGCCGGGTACGAGAAGCAGTTTGGGCACGGGTTGGGGCATGGCTTGGGCCTCGACGTTCATGAAGCTCCGTCCCTCAGTTGGCGGTCCGACCAGAAGCTCGAGCCCGGCATGGTGGTCACCGTAGAGCCGGGCATCTATCTTCCCGGAACCGGCGGTGTGCGAATCGAGGATGATGTGCTGGTCACGCCGACCGGCCATAAGGTTCTCAGCCGCTTTCCGAAGGATATCGACTCCGCTGTGGTGGGCTGAATGACCGCCGCCGTTCTGGAGAACCCGCTTTGTTTGACCTCGAACAAATACGCGAATTGATTCGGCTGATGGCGGAGAACAATATCGCGGAGGTTGCCGTCCGCAGCGGCGACGACGCCATCGAGCTCAAGCGGATCGGCTCGCACACCGTGGTCCAGACCCCGGCGCCGGCGGCGCCGCCGCCGGCCGCGACGCCGATTCCTGCCCCGGCCGCCGCCGTTCCGGCCAAGCCGGACGACACGCTGCTGCCCATCGTCTCTCCCATGGTGGGTACGTTCTACGCCGCCCCGGACCCCAACTCCCCACCATACGTCACCATCGGTTCCGAGGTGACGGAAGACAGCGTGGTGTGCATCGTGGAAGCCATGAAGGTGTTCAACGAAATCAAGGCGGAAGTCCGGGGCACGATCGAGAAGATCCTGGTCTCCAACACAGACGGCGTGGACTACGGCCAGCCGCTGTTCATGGTCCGCAAGCATTAAAAGCGCCGCGGCGCGGCGTACGCCCGCTGACGGGCGAAAACGGACCCGCCGCTTAGGCATCGTCGAATCCATCGGCTGTCAGACGAATGTTCAAACGGATACTGGTCGCCAACCGAGGGGAAATCGCGTTACGCATCTTGCGGGCGTGCCGCGAGATGGGAGTGCCGACGGCCTGCGTGTTCTCGGAGGAGGACCGGGGCTCAGCCTACCTGGACCTGGCGGACCGCACTTTCTGCATCGGCACCGCCGCTCCGTCGGACAGTTACCTGCGCAGTGACCGCATCATCGCGGCGGCCGAACTGGCCGGGGCGGATGCCATTCATCCGGGCTACGGCTTCCTGGCCGAGAACGCCCAGTTCGCGGACAAATGCCGGGCGTCGCGGATCGAGTTCATCGGGCCCTCCTCACAGGCCATGCGGCTTCTGGGAGACAAGTCGGCCGCGCGGGACCTGGCGAAGAAATCGCGGGTCCCCATCGTTCCGGGCAGCGACGGCCCCGTGGAGGATGACGAGGCGGCGGCCAAACTCAGCCGGAGGATCGGCCTGCCGGTCATCGTGAAGGCTTCCGCCGGCGGCGGGGGCCGCGGCATGCGTGTGGTTCGGGAGGCGGGTGAACTGGCCAACGCTCTGGCCCAGGCGCGGCAGGAGGCCCTGGCCGCGTTCGGCGACGCGGCCGTCTACATCGAGAAGTTCATCGACAAGCCGCGGCACGTCGAGGTCCAGGTCATCGGCGATACGCACGGGAAAGTGCTGCACCTCTTCGAGCGTGACTGCACAATGCAGCGCCGGCATCAGAAACTGATCGAGGAAACGCCATCTCCTGGAATCGACGACAAAACCCGTGCGAACCTTTTCAAGTGGGCGACGAAGCTGGTGCGGGCGGCCAAGTACCACAACGCGGGCACCGTCGAATTCATCGGCGACGAGAAGGGGCGCTTCTACTTCATGGAGATGAACGCGCGGATCCAGGTGGAACACCCCGTGACCGAAGAAGTCACCGGGCTCGACCTGATCCGGGCCCAGATCGCCGTCGCCGCCGGAGAGCCCCTGCCGGTCACCCAGAAGGCCATCCGTCGCAACGGATGCGCCCTGGAGGTGCGCATCAACGCGGAGGATCCGGACAACAAATTCCGCCCCTGCGCGGGCGTCATCGAGGTATTCCGGCCGCCGGGCGGGCTGGGCGTCCGGCTGGATACCCACGCCCATGCGGGGTATCGGATATCGCCCCGTTACGATTCCATGATCGGCAAGCTCATCGTGCACCGGGCCACGCGGGAAGACGCCATCGCCGCCATGCGCCGCTGTCTGTCCGAGTTCGTGATCAGCCCCATTAAGACCACGATCCCCCTGCACCTGCGCATTCTCGATCACCCGGACTTCCTCCACGGCCGGATCGACACGGGGTTCGTCGACCGCCTGGTCGTCTGAACGCCCGCCGTCGTCCGCGAACGCCCGCCGCCCCGCACCGCTTGACTTGGGAAGCGCCGGTCCGGGACAATGGATCGGGCATGGCCGACGCGAATGAGAAGAAGGGCAGGAAACCCGGGCGCAAGGTCCGCGTGTCGTTCCGTTCGAACCGGTCCCGCCCCTCGCGAACGAAAGACTGGACGCGCCAGCACCGCGCCGGCGAAGACATTGAGGCAAGCGCCAGCGAAAGCGTCGTGGCCAAGGGTCGCCTCTCCCGCAAGCGAACCATCATCGAGACCGACGAGCCCCCGGAGGGGCTGAACCTCGGCACGGTCGTGATCCTCCGCGGCCGGTTCGCGGATGTGGATGACGGCCGGCGGATCTGGCCGTGCACCGTCCGCCGGATCCTGCGGACGATCGCCATCGGCGAGCGTTTCCCGGTCACGGTGGGTGACCGCGTTCGATTCCGCGTGGTGGCCGACGGGCCGGGCGTCCAGGCGGAGGGCGTCATCGTAACGGTCGAGCCGCGCCGGAGCGAACTGCGGCGATTCACCGGTCGGCGGGTGCAGGTCATCGCCGCCAACGTGGATCAGGTGCTGATCGTCAGCTCGGCCGACCTGCCCCCACCGAAACCGCACCTGGTCGATCGCTATATCGTGTCCGCCCAGGCCGGCGGGATGACGCCCGTCATCTGCCTGAACAAGATCGATCTGGGCGCGGACGAGCGCGTGAGTGAAATCATGCAACGATACGCGACGCTCGGATACCGCGTCATTGCCTGCAGCGCCCTGACGGGGGAGGGAGTGGACGAACTGGGCCGCCTCCTGCGCGACCGATCCACCGTGCTGGCCGGCCAGAGCGGCGTCGGAAAGAGCTCGCTGCTGAACGCCATCCAGCCCGGGCTGCGGCTTCGCGTGGGCGACATCTCCGACGAGACGCTCAAAGGCCGGCACACGACCAGCACCGCGGAGTTGATCCGGCTGCGCATCGGCGCGTACGTCGTGGACACTCCGGGCGTGCGATCGTTCGACGTCTCGATGATCCCGCGGGGTGAGCTCGAACAATACTTCCGTGAGTTCGTGCCGCTCGTACCGGACTGCCGATTCCCCAACTGCACGCACATTCCCGAAACGGGCTGCGCCATCAAGCGTGCCGTGGAGGAAGAACGCATCCACCCGGAGCGATACGAAAGCTACGTACGGATGTTTGAAGATCGAGCGGAAAGCGGGTTCGCGTAGATGCATGTCTCACGGACCATCTGGACCCGCGGCGGGAAACGGGCGTTTGACGTGGTGGTCGCCCTGTCGCTGATTGTCGTGCTGTCGCCGCTTCTTCTGACGGCCGCCCTGCTGGTGAAGCTGACCAGCCGGGGCCCGGTGTTCTTCACGCAGCAGCGGGCCGGTCGCCATGGCCGGCCGTTCCGCATCCGCAAATTCCGCACCATGTACGCGGATCATCGGCATGACGAAAAGGAAACCGTCACTCTGGCCCACCCGGGCATCACGCCGCTGGGCCGCCTGCTGCGACGCACCAAGATCGACGAATTACCCCAGCTCTTCAGCGTGCTGGCCGGGACCATGTCGCTGGTGGGTCCGCGACCCGGGCTGATCAGCCAGGCCTTGGCCTACGACGAGACCCAGCGGCGTCGATTGCTGCTGCGGCCGGGCTGCACCGGACTGGCCCAGGTCAACTCCATGAGCCGCGGCGCGGACTGGACCGAACGCATCCGTTACGACGTGTACTACGTCCGGCACTGCAGCTTCCGGCTGGATATGGCCATTCTGGCCAAAACGCCGTTCGTGGCTCTGCTGGGCGAACGGCGCTTCGATCGCCCGTTTGACCAGAGTCCCTACGGCCGCGCAACCTGACGCTCTCGGCCCGCCGCCGCCCCCGTTCGTCAGTCCAGCCCGTAGAAGGGCGCCACCTTGTCGCGCACGTAATCCAGGAACGACGCCACCCCGAGCGGTCGCCCGGTGACGTTCTCGACAAGCTCCGAGGCCCGGAAGCGCTGCCCGTGGCGATGGATGTTCGCGCGCAGCCAGCTCAGCAGCGTACCCAGGTCTCCCGCGGCAATCCGATCGTCCAGGTCCGATATCGCCTGACGGGCCGCCGCGTGGAACTGGGCGGCGTACAGGTTGCCCAGAGCATACGTCGGGAAATAGCCGAAGGCCCCCATCGACCAGTGGATGTCCTGCAGACACCCGCGCCGGTCATCCGGCGGCGTGATCCCCAGCAGTTCCGTGCACTTCGCGTTCCAGGCCTGCGGAACGTCAGACACCGCCAGCCGGCCCTGGAAGATCTCACGCTCCAGCTCGAACCGGAGAATGATGTGGAGATTGTACGTGACTTCGTCCGCTTCCACGCGGATGAAGGACGCGGACACCGCATTGACCGCCCCGACGAACTCCTGCGGCTCCACGTCTTTCAACGCCTCGGGAAAACGATTCCGAACCCCCGCGTACCAGTGGCGCCAGAAGGCGGCCGAACGCCCCACCACGTTCTCCCAGAGTCGCGATTGCGATTCATGAATGCCCAGGGAAACCGCCTCGCCCATCGGCGTGAACATGTGCTCGGTCGAGAGCCCCTGCTGGTACAGGCCGTGCCCCACTTCGTGCATCGCGCCGAACAGCGCCGACGGCAGAAAACGCTCGTCGTACCGCGTGGTGAAGCGAACGTCACCCGGACAGGCGCCGGAGGTGAACGGATGCGTGGACACGTCCAGCCGGCCCGCCTCGAAATCAAACCCCATCGCCCGGCTGATCGCCAGAACCAGCTCTCGCTGCGCGTCGATCGGGTAGCGGCGTCGGAGGATGGACGCGTCCGGCCGTCGAGCCGCGCCGGCAATCGCCTGCACCAGGGGCACCAGGCCGCGGCGCAGCGCCGCGAACAGCTCCGCCACCTGCGCCGTGCTCATCCCCGGCTCATATTCGTCCAGCAGCGCGTCGTACGGCTCTCCGTCGTACCCGATGCACTCGGCCACGCGACGACGCAAATCCACCAGCCGCTCCAGAAACGGCGCGAACGTCGCGAACTCGTCCTCGCGCCGCGCCCGTTCCCATGCCTCGTGCGCCCGGGTTGACGTCTGCGCAAGCTGACGAACCAGATCGCCGGGGACCTTCACAGCCCGTTCATACGCGCGACGCGTCTCCCGCACGTTCGTGTCGACCACCGGATCGCCGGTCGGTGCGTCCAGGGCCGCCAGCGCGTCGCCGACCCGCTTCGACGTCAGACGATCATGAACGAGCCCGGCCAGCAGGCCGACCTGCTCCGCCCGCGCGTGCACGCCCTTGGGCGGCATGCATACCTGCTGGTCCCAGTCCAGCAGTTCCTGGATGGATCGCAGGCGGCCGATGTCCCGGATCTCATCGAGCAGGATATCCATGGCCCTTTTCACGAGCATGTTCCCTTCTTGCGGAAACCCCGCCGCCCGCGGCCGCTCCGGTCAGAACCGCGCAATCGTGCTGATGAACAGGTACAGCGGGAGCAGCAGTGTAATCACCAGCGCGGCGATGGACATCTGCCGGCGAGCCCGTCGGCGAAGGGCCAGGACCGTCAGCACCAGCCCGGCGGTCCAGGTCATCACCGTGGCGCACGTTCCCAGCCCCAGCACCGCCACGACGGGCGGCATTTTGCCCTTCTGCGCTTCGCTCACCCACTGCTTCTGGAGCTCGGCGAAAGATTCCTGTATCTCCTCCGAGGTGCTGTCCGGAGCGACGGTTCCGGATATCTGAGACAGAATCATCGCCGAGATGCCAAAGAGGCAAAGAACGGCGAAGATGGACGTCCCCAGGGCCCAGACGGCATACGGGTTCCCCTCGGCAATCGCCGTGCCGGGCGGACCCGATGGGGGAGCCGCTCCAAACGCGGCCTCCGCCGTGCGCTCGTCCAACCCGATTCGCCCGAGCGGCTTGGCCGTCGGAGGCGTCAGCGGTTCGATCGTCGACGTTGCCGGAGCGGTGATCGTGCGCCGGCAGTACGGACAGGCCACCTGCCGCTGCGCCCACTCGTCGTCCACTTCAATGGGCTGCTGACAACCCGGACAGGCAAATTGAATCGCCATGGCTTTCAGTCACGGCGGGTTCGGTTCCCGCCGCGATCACGGAGCGACCAGGTTCAGGTCGCTGATGTCCACGCCTCCCGCCTCGCCGGCCGTGCTGAATCGAGTGATTCTCCTGCCGGAGTCCACCACGAAGAGGAAGTACAGCTCGTAATTTCCCTGAAGGTTCCGGTCTTTGATCCGCTGAAAATCCCGCACACCGCCGAGCGACCCGATGACCTCGGGAAAATACTGGACCTCCATGATCCGCTGGCCCCCCACGTCGGCCACGGCTATCTGTCCGCAGATTTTGTATTGCGTGCCGGAATCATCCGTCACCAGGTAGTTTCTCACCGTCTTGACGGCGAAGCTCTTGGCTCGCCCGAGCAGACTGCCCGCTCGCAGATTCACCACGTCCAGCCGCAGCAGCGCTTTGCCCTCGGGCACCTGCAGCCGCCGCAGGGGCTCGCCGGCCCCGGAAGTCTCCAGCGTGCTGATGACGTGTCCGCTGATCAACTCTCCGTCGCGCATTTCCGCGTCGGCAACCGAGGTGAAATGCACGCCGGCATGAGGCAGCCCGTTGTCAAAGGACGCCTCCGTCAGATCCGCGCCATGCGTCCGTCCGCGCGTCTCCGGACGGGGCTGGCCGGTGCCACCCTGGCCGGACGGCGACGGCGGCGCCTCCTCCGAGGCGACCGGCAGGGGTGCCTCGGAGGTCACCTTCACGGCCGCCCGCGCGCCCATCTTGTACTCCAGGAAGACCGGCTCAAACGCCTGTCCCTTGGCGACCGCTCCCACCGCGGGCAGCTCAAACAGCACGGAGATCGAGCCGTCGGAAGCGGGCGCGTACAGGTCGCTGGCCGCCCATTTCGTTTTCCCGTATTCTTCCCGCCCGATGATGAACCGGTTGAATTCCTTCGTGTCCAGTACGGCGATCGGGTGAAACTGATTCATCACCCCGAACCGATCCCGTCCCACCAGCCGGATCTGGTGCAGCGAAAAACGTTGCTTGCCATCCTCGTCCTGGGCATCGCTGGTCGGTTTGAACTTGACCGCCCAGAACTCTCTGCCGCCCTTGCCGAAAGTCAGATCCGGCTCCGGCTTCCCGTGGGTGGGCCGTCCCGTCCCCGAATCCACGTCCGATGTTATCCGATACACGTAGTTTTCGCGGGACATCGACAGGAACTGGATCCCGTCTCGAGGCGCCAGGCAGCGGACATCGCGCGGAACGGTCTGGTTCCATCCGACCTCGGCCACGTAATCCGGGTGGTCCAGCCGCCATTCACGCTCGCCGCTGAAAACGCCGCTGGAAAAGAGCGAGGCCAGCCCCACCGCAAAACGATCCGGCGAAAACAGCAGACCATTCGGCTCCGCCTTCAGGTCGTACTTTTCGTTCTTGACATCGATCTGCCGGAACCCCAGAAACGGCTCGCCGAAGGGCAACATCTGCAGAGCCACCCCCACGACGCCCATGATGCACAGGGCGGTGACCAGCCCGAAGGCCACGCCCCCCACCCGGTCCACAATGCTGGGCAGCAGGCAACTCCGCCGCACCATGGCATCCAGAGCCAGGCGCAACACGACCAGCGGTACCACGAAGCAGATGGCCAGCGACAACGGAAGGGCGAAATCCGGCTTCCACTGGATCAACCATTCCAGGGCCACGTATTCGTGCAGCGCAAAGGCCACAGCCAGACTCAGCACCGTAATGACGCACATGATCAGAGAGCTGAACAGGCCCTGGATCGACTGGAAGAACGCGATCGCCCCGATCAGCGCGATAACGAACAGCGAAACCGCCATAAACTCGCTCCCGATCTACTTGCCCGCCTCGTCGCGCAAGCCGCGCAGAACCTCGTCCATGCTGGTGACTCCCTCGATCACCTTCAGCAACCCCTCTTCCATCATATAATGCATCCGGGCCTTGCGCGACTGCGCCTTGATCAGCTTGAGCGGCGCGTTGTCGGCAATCATCGCCCGGATGTTCTCGTCAATCCGCAGAACTTCGAAAACGCCCGTCCGACCGACATATCCGCTGCCCTGGCAGGTCTGGCAGATGATCTCCCGCCCCTTTTTGTCGTACACCGGCTCGCTGGGGGGCGAATAGAAGGTCTCGATCTTCTCCACCGGCAGGTTCAGCTTCTTGAGCTTGACCGGGTCCGGACGGTATCCCACCCGACATGCCGGACACAGCTTGCGGACCAGACGCTGGCTCACCGATCCCACCATCACCTCCGCCAGCAGCTTGTTGTCCTCCACCAACGCCATGAACCGGGCCAGCGCATCGATCGCACTGCGAGCCTCCAGCCCCACATAGAGCTTCTTCTCGTCCGCCGCGTTCGCCGCGATCTGAGCGCTGTCGCGGTCCGCGCATTCGCCCACCATCGTGATGTCCGGCTCCCGGCGAAGAACCGTCTGCAGCATCCGGGCGTAACTCACCCCCTCTTCCCCTTCCCCCTTGTACGTGTGCTGCGTGATGTTATCGAGCTCCAGCAGGGGGCGGCGCTCCAGCGTATAGATGTTCTGCATGAAGGCATCGTGCTCTCGAAGCACCGCGTACTGCGTGGTGGTCACTCCGGACTCCGGCGGCCCGCTGAACAACATCACCCCGTGCGGCGCCTTGATCAGTTCCTTGACGATCTCCGCCCGTGGAGGCGCCAGGCCCAGATCCCCCAGCCGAAGCAACTGCGCGCTGGTCTGTACCCGCAGCCGGAGCCGCTCGCCCTGCGTCGATCCCGACGTCTGGACCTCAAGGAATCCCAGGTCCACATCCCCCAGCAGGCCGGCCTTCAGACGGCCCTTCTGCGGCCGCCGCCGCTCGTCCGGATTCAGCCCGGCCAGGCGCTTGAGATACCGCAGAAGCCGATCGCCGTGGTCGGGCGGAGCCGCCTGCTGCGGCTGCTCGGCCACCACCCCGTCGATCTTGAAAAACACCCGGGTTCGCTCCGGCGTGAGCAGGACATCGGCAATGCTCGAGCGACGCCACAGAACGTCAAACACGAAATCCTGCACCGCATCAAACGATTGACGCTCCTGCAGATCCTCCGGCTGACGAACCGTCTTGCCTTCGAAGTCCGCCAGTTGGATTCGCAGCCCCTTGTCCGATTTGGCCGACTCCTTGTCCCCCTTGACCCGGGCCATCAGGCCCTTGAAATGATTCCAGGTCAGAACGCGCGCGTCCGGGACGACCCGGCCGTTCCGGTGGAAAACGTATGCCAGGGCCGAGGCCCCCGCCAGCACGATCCAGAAAGACAGGCCGATGAAATAACTCGCGCCGGACCAGGGCGGCAGCAGCAGCACCAGCAACCCGGCGATGCCTCCCGTCAGCACAATCAGGTTCCACCGCTCGCGCTTGGTCTTGACCACATCCGTATCACGGTCCACCCACTGGCAGAGGTAACACCATAACACGAACAACACGAGCACGACGGCGATCTTGACGTAGTTGACGTATCCCGGATGAATCGATGAAAACTGGGCCAGCAAGGCCATGCTGTTTTGCATTGTTTCCTACTCGGCTCGCAGGATTCCAGAAACGCGTTCGCGGGTCGACCGCACCAGACCCGCCCGGGCACGCCGTCCCCGTCAGGTCGGTCCGCCCCGGATCGGCACAGCGTACCCGGTCTTACCCGATGATGCCACCACCCGAAACGCTAATCCCTTTGAGCCGCATCCGCAACTCATCCGGATTGGGGGCAACCGAGTACGCCGTCTTCGACGAAATGTACTCCTCCACCACCAGCTTGCGCAGATACTCCCCGAAGTCGATCATCCCCTCGTTGTACGAATTCCGAATGACCCCCTGGATGTCGTTGTCACGCTTCTCCGAGATCAGTTTCCGCACCGTGCTGTTGGCGATCATGATCTCCACGGCCGGTATCCGCGGAATGCTCGGCCGCAACCCGGGCAGCAGCTTCAGGCAGATGATCGCCTGAAGATTGAACACCAGCGAGCTGCGCACCAGGTCCCGCGCGTCCTCCGGAAACAGCTCCAGGACACGCGTGATCGTGCTGGATGTTCCCGAGGCGTGCACCGTCCCGAACACCAGGTGACCCGACTCCGCCGCCTGAAGTGCCGCTGAAAAAGTTTCCTCGTCACGCATTTCCCCGATCAGGACCACGTCCGGATCCTCACGCATCAGGTACTTCAGCGCGTCGTGGAAGTTGTCCACGTCCAGCCCGATCTCCCGCTGGTTGATGAACGCCTTCTTGTCCGTGTACATGAACTCGATCGGGTCTTCAATCGTCACGATGTGGCACGCGCGCGTCTGGTTGATCTGCTCGATCATCGCGGCGATCGTGGTGCTCTTCCCGCTGCCGGTGATTCCCGAAACCAGCACCAGACCCTGGTGCAGATCGGCGATGGTAGAGAGGGATTTCGGCAGATGCAACGCATCGTAATCCAGGATATCAAAGGGAATTCGACGGGCGGCCACCGACGTCTTGCTTCGCTGCCGGAATACGTTGATACGGAAGCGGGCTGCCTCACCGTACTGGTAGGCGAAGTCCATCGACCCCTTGCGCTTGTAGATCTCAATCTGCTCGGGAGTCATGATTTCAAAAATCATGGTCTCGATTTCGTCGTTGGCCAGCGGACCGCCCTTGATCGACTTGATGTGCCCGCCCACGCGAATCCGGGCCCGCGAGTCCGCCTTCAGATGAAGGTCTGAGGCCTTCATCTTGTTGACCGTCTTGAAAAACTTGTCGATCCGCTTGGAGCCGTTGCGAGCGGCCGGGCCCTCCTCGGACTCCAC
>JBPOIK010000110.1:0-12792 GCA_052034525.1 Planctomycetota bacterium | reverse complement strand
GGGCCCTTGTTCCTGTTTTGGTTGGGGGGGGGCGGGTAAATTCTCAATAGGCTTCCGGGCGCGCCGTGACGCGTGGGGGGCGGGCGACGGCGACCCGCGGCGAGTTCGGGCCGCGGCCGTCTCGCATCGTTTCGAATGGATGAGTTTGGAACATACCGGGAGTCACCGATCATGCGACGCGGTCCTCTGATGGCGATACTGGGTGCCGGTGCCGTTCTGCTGGTTGTTGTCGGCGTGCTCATCTTTCGTTCGAATGCGGGTCCGGAAGGCGGCGCTGGCCCATCGGGGTCCAGCGAAGGCGGCGCTGGCCCAGCAGGATCCAGCGAACCCGCCGAGCCGGTTACCCCACGGCCGACCAGGGACGCGTCGTGGGCCTTGGGCCCCTTCACGCGAGTGACGGGCAAGGATATGCGTGCCGAGGTCGATCGCTACCTCATGCTGGATGTGCGGGCGAACCTCCCGCGCGAGGCGGAGGAGGCGCTGCGCGCCAAATTGACCGCCTTTCTGAGGGCCTACACCGGCACGGATTTCGACCGGTTTCTGGAATTCCGCCCGGTGGCGACGATGTGCTCGATCGACGACGATCGCCTGGCGGCTTTTCTGGCCGCATGGCCGAAGGAGTTTGGACCTGTTCCGACGGACGCGGCCGGAATCATGCGGCTCCCATGGCGCATGTGCGTGGAAGAAGGCATGGGACCGATCAAGCCAGGCGCCGTCATCGACGCGGTGAAGTGGGCGAGCTTCCGCGCGACCATCCGGCATTTCTCCAAACGTGAGGTTATTGCCCAGGAATGGGACGAGACCCTTCCTGAAGCCGGCCACTTGCGCAAGGAGAACACGGAGGGGCAGACCGAAAGGGCGGAGGGCTTTGTGACGATCCGACCGGCTGTTCCGAACGTAATCTCAGCCGTGGAACTCGCCAAGCGAGACGGTGGTCTGCTCTTCGCAGACATCGAGCTTGTGTGCCGCGCGAGCGGCGGCGTTGCCCGCCGGCTGATTCTGCGACTGATATGGGACAGTGCGAATGGGGACTGGCTGCCGATCCATGCGCTTGTGTATGGCGGCGGACTGGACAAACCCTTCATCTGGTAGCTGTTGACGTGAATCGCACGGTGCGAGTCACAGGAGGTGAGGTCGTTTAGATCGTACAGGAGATCAGGCATGAAGCGGAACGGTGTGGTGCCAGGGACGCGGGAGCTTGGCGACTGTTGCTAATCGCGTTCGGCTCAGGGCTCGGATTGGCGGCTGGGACTGCCAGTGAGATCCAAGCAGTTCCAGTCGAAGGCACTCCAGTGCAACCTCAGTTGACGGAGGCATGCGCCGGAGAGACGTGCGAGATACCAGAGAAGGTTTGCGACCTCGGGACGGCGCCGGCGCAGAGCGAACAGTGCAGTGCGGGCCAGCGCTGCAAGAGGAAGTTCAACTCCTGCATCGGGTTGTCGCCTTTCCAACTCCCGGTCGCCGGCTACGTGCAGTGTATCGACTGCAAAACAGTGGCCACATTCGATCAAGTGGAAGCAGTGAGCATACCGTAGAAGAGGTTGCAGCAATCGGCAAGATTGGCGGTTCGCACGCGTTAGGGAAAAGCATGCTGCCTCGCACTGCAAGAATGAGTGTTGGTCTCGTCGCATGGGGTGCTGCGGCCTTTTGTATTGCATACACACTCGGCAGGGCCACGTTGCCACGTGCAAGTCAAGCACACGCGACGATTCGTATCGTTGGCGATGCCGTCCGGCATGTTGGAACGCATTGCCCAGGCGCCACAATCGAGGAGATTTTCTTCCTGACGAACACCGGGGGGAAATCACTGCATGTTCGCGGTGTCGAGACGAGCTGCGGCTGCACGGATTACGTGATGGATCCCTGGGAGATCCCGCCCGGCGGTACGGGCATGTTGACGCTGACCACTGTTCTTCCGGACGTTGCGGAAGAGACGTGGGTCGCGCTCTCCGCGAACGTGCTGTTCGAGGGTTTTGCGGATCGTGTGCAGGTGGTCGTACGTGCGGAGGTGGCTCCCGAGGTGCCGGCCGTGGTTGATTTCGGCCGCGTGGCACCGGGCGGGGCAAGCTTGACGCGACCACTACGATTGCACTTCTGTGCCGAGCCGTCCGTCGTCGTCGCAATCGACAGTGATGATCCGGCAGTCGCGGCGTCCGTTGTCGAGCAGGCTGCAACACCCGGGGGAGACGGCTTGATCGAGGTCACGCTGTCTCCCCCTTCTATTCCAGGAACTTTCCTGGCAACGCTGCAAATCAAGGTCGCAGACCCAGACCGCCCTCTGCTTGAAGTGCCTGTTCGCGTGACGGTCGCCCCGTACATCGAAGCTCGGCCCGCCACGTTGCTCCTGGGAACCGTGGTGGCGGGTGAGCGGTACGGCTATTCGATGCGGATTGCGAGCACCAAAGACTTGCTTTTCGATATCACGGATGTTCAAAGCGACGTATCGGGGTTGGAGTGCCGAGTATCGCCAGTGGGTGCCGAACGGACGGAGTACCTTTTGCAGGCGACATTCACGGTGCCGGAGGTGTACGGAGCCATAGCCGGGAATATCGAGGTTGCCACCACGCAGGAGGAGTGTGCGAGCGTGATCATCCCCGTCTATGGTGTCTGCGTTCACGCGGCTTCGAGCGACGTTCCGGGGTTCTGACCGCCAGGGCCCTCCGCCGGCGGACGGTGCCATCGGAGAACCGAGCCGGAAGGGCAAGCGACCGGACGAAGCGGACGGGCGCGAGTTGGATGCGCTGGCGTTTCTATGGCAGGCAGCCGGACGATCCCGCTGGGGTGCGCTGTGGAGAACAGGCGATGCGACGCACGGCCTTCACGCTGATCGAGTTGCTGGTGGTGATCTCGATCCTCGGTTTGCTGATCGCGATTGCCGTACCGGCGCTGCAGGCGGCCCGGGCGCGGTCGCGTCTGGTGCGGTGCGCTACGAACCACCGTGAAATAGGGCGGGGTTTCGCTCTGTACGCGGTCGACGCGAATGACACCCTGCCCATTAACGGTGGCGAGGACTGGACCACCGCCGGGGTCTGGACCAGGGCGAGCGGGATCGTTGGACTTGAAGACACCTGGGTCGAGGCGATCCACCCTCCGCTGGACGCCAGCCGCGCTCCATGGCTGGCCCCGTTGCGCTGTCCCCAATCCAACACGGGGCCGGCGAACCCCGACATGATTACCGACATATACAAGCAGCCGGGGTCGGGTTGGCTGATGAACTCCTACTGCCTTGGACGCAGGCAGTCGACAATCCGAGCGCCCGCGGATGGGGTGCTGGTTTTTGAGAGCGCGGTGTGGTCGCGGATGAGCGAGGACACCGGCGAGCTCGAACTGCCCACTCAACCAGCGTGCTATCCGCATCCTTCGGTGGCGGGTCCGACAGTCCCCGTGCGGTGGGATTGGGCGTATCGCCGTGCCAAGCGCAATATCCTGTGGTGCGATGGGCACGTGGCTTCGTTCAGGGCGGCGCATTGGCCCGATGGCGACAACGTGTTCGATGCCGCCCGCCGACGGCACATGCGCTTCGGCCTGCCCGGATCGCATCCGCTGGATCCGTAGCGCATCAACCCGCCGTCGTCGGCCGCCCACGCCGTACGGCCACGTCGCGCCGCGGCCGTCGCGCACGGCGCCGAAGAGGCCACCGACGGGAATGAGCGTCCTCATATGCTGGACAGCGAGTGTCCGGCGTTTCCGTCTGCCGCGTTTCTGCCCCGGCTCGCCGGGGTTTCTGTGTCTCTCTCGGCCTCCTGCGTCCCCAGCCGTTCATGCCTGTTGTCTTCTGTCTTGCCGGAGCCCTTCTCTTCGTCGATTCCTTTCAGGCACGGCAGCCGCGCGGGCCTACACGCGCAGTTCGACAATGTCCTTGTCGTGCAGCACGTGGTCCAGGTGAACGTTTTGCCCGTCGATCACGCCGCGACCCCAGAGGCGGGCCGAGCGCACCTGGTTCTCCAGGCCCCGGTATACCTTGTGCGCCAGGGCGTGCACGTCGCTGCCGGCCGGAAGAATGAAGGGATCGTCCAGGTCGGGCTTCTTGCCCGGCGGCTTGGCGTAGACGCGGACGATCTGGATCAGATCGAACAGCAACCGCGGCAGGCGGTCCAGTTGCGCGGGGTCACGCGCGGAGATCGGCTCGACGCGCGCTCTGCCGCCCAGGAACTCCCGCAGAAGCTCCAGGTTGTCGGAGGCGGCGGGCAGGTCCGTTTTGTTGGCCAGAACGAATCCGGGCGTCTTCAGAACGGCGCCGGCCTCATCCAGCCGCTTGCGCTGACCGTCGGTCAGCTCGATCTGCCGGTCCGCCAGGTGGTTCAGGCAGGTTTCCGCGTCTTCCAGCACGGAATCGCTCGCGGCGTCGACGACCACGATGAGAGCGTCGGTCATCCGCCAGAGGCCGGCGAATCCGGCGGGCACGTGCTCGGCAGTCACCGGCGGGGTATCCACGAGCCCGATCTTGATGTCTTCAAAGGGGACCATGCCGGGGACGGGCAGCGTGGTGGCGAAGGGGAATTCCGCGATGGTGACATGCGCGTTGGTCAGGCCTCCAACGATGGAGGATTTGCCGACGTTCGGCGTGCCGATGAGCACCACCTGGCCGGCCCCGGATTTTGGAATGGCGAACGGGTCGGTCTTGCGGGAGCTTCTGCGGGTTTCCTGCTGGAGTTCCTTGCGGGCGGCGGAAAGCTTCTTCTTGAGTTCCGCCTGGAGCTTTTCAGACGATTTGTGCTTGGGCAGCTCGCGCCACATCTGCTCCAGGGCCGCGAGCCTCTCTTCGGGGGTGCGGGCGGCCCGATACGCCTCCTCGGCCTGCAGGTATTGCGGCGTCAGGTTTGCGGCCATCGCTGCAACTCCCGGTCCAGGGTATCCGATCCGGCGGTCGGTGTCCCGTGATGGGGTCTGCCGTCGTTGTGAGGCTCACGGATCGGCCGGCGCGTCGGCGATGGCGCTCTCGATTCCGGGCGCCTCCTGGGACGGGGCCTCGGATGCTTGCGCGGAGCGTTGCCGTTCCGGCGGTGTCAGCGCCTCCACCGAGGGCAGAGCGTCGAGCGAGGCCAGGCCGAACACCTCGAGGAACTTCTTCGTGGTGCCATAGAGCATGGGGCGGCCGATCACCTCCGCTCGCCCGACGACTCTCACGAGGTTCAACTCCCGCAAGCGGTTCAGCACCTCGCCGACGGCCACTCCGCGAATGGCCTCGATGTCCGCGCGGATCGTCGGCTGTTTGTACGCGACGATCGCCAGTGTCTCCAGGGCCGCCTGGCTCAGGCGCGTTTCGCCGCGTGTGGAATTGAGCCGGGAGAGCCAGCGGTGGTATACGGGCAGGGTCAGCATCTGGTAGCCGCCCGCCACCTCGTCGATCCGAAACGCGGCCCCGCGCTGCCGATACGACTCGTTGAGGCTCTCCACGTGCCGACGGACATCGCCCGCCGTTCCGCCGCCCAGCACCTGTACGATCCGGGCGGGCGGCAGCGGGCTGTCCGCGGAGAAGAGCACGGCCTCCACGATGGAGACGTTGGTGACCTCCGGCTCGCGCGGCGGCTCCGGCGGGGCCTCTGGGGCCGGGGGTTCGGCGGTTTCGTTCATGGGGGCGATCATAACGGGCAGCGAAGGTGAATCAATACGGGGCATTCGTCGCATCGTCTGGCGCGGCCGGGGTGTCCGCGCCCGGGTCGAACGGAACCGATTCGAGACCGCCATCGGCGGACGGCTGAAGCAGCCGGATCTTCTTCTCGGCACCGGCCAGGATGGCCCGACACTGCTGAACGAGCTTCATCCCCTCCTCGTAACGTACGATGGACTCTTCCAGGCCGATCTTTCCCTCTTCGATCTCCCGGGCGATCTCTTCAAGCCTTTTGAGCGATTCCTCGAAGGTCGGCTGTTGTCTGGACATGGTCGGTTCTCTGCAGCCCCGCCGGCCGGGTCTGGCATGGCGAGGCCTGCCAAATCATTCGGGCAAATGCATCCGGCGGGTGTCCACCACGGTGCTTTCGATTTCGCCGCCGGCCGTCTCCGTCAGGAGGCGGTCGCCCGCACAGGCATCCGAAACATTCCGCAGAAGGCGGCGGTCTTCCCCAAGTCGGGTGATCGTGAATCCGCGGGCCAGCGTAGCCCGGTAGCTGGTCGCCTGCAACCTCTCCTCCAGGGACCGGACGCGCGCGGTCGCCAACAGCCGTCGATGGGCCAGGGCGTCTCCGGCCCGCCGTTCGAAACGCTCCAGTCGATCGGCCAACAGAGCGATCCGTCGGTCCGGTCGGGTGGCGATCAGTTCGTGGAGCCGACGGGTCAGGGCTCGCTCCCGGCCGGTCAGCACCTCAGACAGAGCCCAGCGCAGGGCGTGGTGGGCGGCGGCCAGCCGTCGGGCCGTTTCGGCCAGGAAGGATCGCGGGTGGATACGCTGCACGCTCAGTTCGCCTTGAACCACGCGTCGATGCGCCGCGTGCAGGCGTTCGGCCAGGTACCGCGTCTGACGAGCGGCCAGATCGTCAATGATCTGCTCCCGGCGGCGGACCAGCTCCAGCGGTTCTTGAAACGGAGGGCGTTGTATCGCGGCTTGCAGAGTGGCGTCGGCCAGGGAGACGGCGTGACCGACTTCCCGCGTCAGGCGGACATGCCACTGACGCAGCGAATGAAGCACGTCCGTCACGTTCGGCGCGACCAGCTCGGCCGCGGCGGTGGGGGTGGCGGCGCGCACGTCCGCAACCAGGTCACTGATGGTCACGTCCACCTCGTGCCCAACCGCACTGACCACGGGAATCCGGCACGCGAACAGGGCGCGGGCCACGACCTCCTCATTGAACGCCCACAGGTCTTCCAGCGAGCCGCCGCCCCGGCCGGCGATAATCACGTCTACCCCGCCGAGCCGGCGGTGATGCGCGTCGATCAGCCGAATGGCGCGGGCGATCTCACCGGCGGCGGACGGTCCCTGGACGGCCACCGGAAACACGCAGACCTCCGCGCACGGATAGCGGCGGCTCAGCGTCCGCAGGATGTCGCGCACGGCCGCCCCGGTGGGTGAGGTCACCACCGCGATTCGCCGGGGAAACGGTGGCAGCGGTTTTTTGTGCTTGCGGTCAAAAAGCCCCTCGGCCTGGAGCTTCTGGCGGAGCTGGCGAAAGGCGAGTTCCAGCGCCCCCAACCCTCTAGGTTCGAGCTTGCGGACGCTGAGCTGATACCGCCCGGCCCGCTCAAAAACGTCAATCTGCCCCGTGACGACGACCTCCAACCCGTTTTCGGGTCGGAATTTGAGTGTTCCGACGACGGAACGCCACATCACACAGGCCAGTTCGGCGTGGGCGTCTTTGACGGTGAAGTAGACGTGGCCACTGGAGTGTCGTTTGAAGTTGCTGATCTCCCCCACAACGTGCAGGGTGCGTGGCAGATGCTCCGTAAGTGCTCGTTTGATGCGCTGCGTCAACTGGGAGACCGTCCACCAGGCGTCCGGATCGGGTTTGGACGGGGAAGGTGGGCCGGTGATTCGAGCGGGATCAAAGAGCGGACGATCCATAAGCCCTCCCGTGCTGCGGACCTCGCGCGCGTCGAACAAACCCGGCTGCCGTCCCGTGATGCGCGCCGGACCCTCTGCGGGTCGGCGAACGTGTTGTGCGCCCCTCCGCAGGACCGGCGTTGATCACCCCCACGCGGCCGGCCGGTACGGGTTATCGCTGGTCGGGGCCCACTTCGGCGGAATCCACGGCGGGACCAGCCGGGCCGGATTCGGCGCCGGCCAGCGGCTCGTGGAACGGAATGCGGACGTGCGAAATGCCGCCCGCCAGCGCCGTCTCCACCGGGAAGCCCCCGGCCCGGAAGAACCGCAGCATCCGCACGTTTTCCGTCAGCACGTCGGCCGTGAAGCCGCGCACTCCCTGGCGACGGGCGATCTGGACCAGGTGGTCCGTCAGCAGCGAGCCGATTCCACGGCCCTGATACCGGTCCTGGACGATCAACGAGATCTCGGCGAACCCGCTGGACAGGTCCAGGGAATAGCGGGCAACACCGGCCAATACCTCCTCCTCCTTCTCCGGCGTCGGCAGGAAGGCCAGCACAGCCATGTGTTTGTCGTAGTCCAGGTTGCACAATTCCCGCAACTGCATTTCCGTGACCGTGCGTTTCAGCGTCAGGAAGCGCTGTCGGAGACTGTCCTCGCTGAGGGAATAGAACAGATCGCGGAGGGCCCGTTCATCCGTCGGCTTGATGGGCCGCAGGAAGATCGGCGTGCCGTCACGCAAATGAGTGCGCTTTTCGAATCGGTCCGGGTAGAGCGAGACGAACACGGGCAGTTCCGCCTGGTCGCGGTAGATGAAGTTGTTTCGCTTGGCCTCCGCCAGCAGCCACGGTCGGAACTTCGGATGCGCAATGTGAATCAGCGACATGGCCCGTTCCCGAATCGTCTTTCCGTGCAGTTGAGCCGTACCGTATTCCGTGACCACGTAATGCACGTCGCCCCGCGTGGTGACCACGCCGGCGCCCTCGCGCAGGTGCGGCACAATGCGCGAAGCCGCGCCGTCCAGCGCGGTGGAAGGCAGCGCGATGATCGGCTTGCCCCCGCGGCTGCGGGCCGCCCCGCGGATGAAATCCACCTGTCCGCCGATTCCGCTGTAGAACCGGGCCCCGATGGAGTCGGCGCAGACCTGTCCGGTCAGGTCCACCTCCAAGGCCGTGTTGATCGCCACCATCTTGTCGTTCTGCGCGATGACGAACGGGTCGTTCGTGTAGTCGCACGGCTCGAACTCAACCATCGGGTTGTCCGCGACGAAGGAATAGAGCCGCTGCGTGCCCATCACGAAACTCACCACCGCCTTGCCCCGACGCAAGGTCTTGGCCCGGCAGTTGATCACGCCCTTTTCGATCAGCGGGATCACTCCGTCGCTGAACATCTCCGTGTGGATGCCCAGATCGCGCTTGTCGCCCAGGTGACGCAGCACGGCGTCCGGAATCTGCCCGATGCCCATTTGCAGGGTCGAGCCGTCCTCCACCAGGTCCGCGACGAACTGACCGATCCGATCCGCGTTTTCATCCGGTGTGCCGAACGAAAGCTCCGGCAGCGGCCGGTCCGTCTCGATCATCGCGTCGATACGGTCGATGTGTACCGACGTGTTCCCGTGCGTGTTGGGCATCTGCACGTTCACCTCGGCAATCAGGGTGCGGCAGGCCCCAATGCCCGCCCGGTTCACCCCCACATCCGCGCCCAGGCTGCAGAACCCGTGCGGGCCCGGCGGGCTCACCGCGATGAACGCCACGTCCACCGGGATTCGCCCGGAACGGATCATCCCCGGGATTTCCGACAGAAAAATCGGCGTGTAGTCAGCGCGCCCGGATTGAACGGCCTCACGCACGTTGCTGCCGATGAACAGCGCGTTGTGACGCATGATCCCTTTCATCTCTGGCGCCACGTGTGGCGCCGGCCCCAGGGTAAGAATGTGCACGATCTCATGTCCGGCCAGATGCTCTCTGTGCTCAACCAATCCCTGGAGCAGCGAGGTGGGCGTGCCCGCCCCGCCCGCCACGAAAATGTAATCACCCGGGCGGATCCGTTTCATGGCGTCCGCCATACACACCAGTTTGTCGCCGCAGCGGGCGCGCCAGTCGTTCTTCATGGGTGAGATCCTGTCAATTGGGCCTTCAGTCGCAACGAACGCAGCGGTGTTGCGTCTCTGCACGAACCAACCGCGTTTTTGAAATACATAAAGTGTGACTCGAATGCTGCGTAACTGACTCAGGTGTCTTATCTGATAACCAAAACACCAGCGTTTGTCCATTGCGGTTCGAGGCAGGCGAGGCTCGGACGGGTACGCCGGGCCGCAGGGCGGCGCATCCGGATGGCGGATCGCCTCCTGCCAGCGTTCCTGGGCATTTCGGTGCGTGAATTTGCGCACTCTTCATTGTTGAGAACCAGCTCTTTTCGGGTGGCGTTTGGGCCGTGCCGTCCGCTTCTCTCTCGGAGAGCTTCACGAGAGACCGGGTCGTCCGAATTGCCCGCAGGCCGTCCCGGCTGGCACCGGGGTTGCTATGAGTGGACCGGCTCCGTGTGTCCGCACCGATCGTGTCTCGATCGTGGAATCCGAAACCAGGGAAGGGACGGCATGCCAGAGCCTCTTTTCGAAGAACTCAAGAGCCTGATCGACTTCAGCCCGGTCGACGAGGCGAACCTGCACCTGCTGGCCGAGCCGCTGGACGCCCGGATCGATCGGATCGCGGAGCAACTGCACGGCAAGCTTGAGGAGCATCCGGCCGCGCGGTCCGCCATCCGCGAGAGCGGCGCCAGCGAAGCACGCGTCCGATCGACCATCGCCGACTGGCTGGTCGGCCTGCTGGAAGGGCCGTACGATCAGGAGTATCACCAGCGGCGGGTGCGCGTGGGTCTGGTGCACGCCCGCATGAGGCTGCCTCAGCATTTCATGATTGCGGCGATGCACCTGGTCCGCCGAGCGCTGGTCGACGCGGTCTGGGACCTTCCGCTGCATCCGGACGACAAGCTCGCCAAGGTGCGGTCCGTCCACAAGATCGTGGACATCGAGACCGCCGTGATCATGGAGAACTTCCGCGAGGGATATGCCGAGCGCGTCCGCCAGGCCGAGCGCGAGACGGTCAAGGAGCGACTTCGGGAGTCGGAACACCTGGCCAACATCGGGCAGTTGGCGGCGGCCCTGGCCCACGAGATCAAGAACCCGCTGGCCGGCATCAGTGGGGCGATCCAAGTCATCGCAGGCGACCTGGCGCCGGACGACTCGCGCCGCGACGTGGTGGATGAGATTCTGGCCCAGATTGACCGCATGGACGCGACCGTCCGCGACCTGCTGGTGTACGCGCGGCCCAAGCGGCCGGAGCGGCAGGTGCATCGGGTTGGCGCGATCGTGCAGCGCGTGTTGATGCTGCTGCGGGAGGAGCCGGCCCTGGACGGCATTGACATGCATCGGGAAGGCCTGGATTGCGACGCGGAGGCCCTCATCGACCCGTCGCAGTTTCAGCAGGTGATCACGAACGTTCTGCTCAACGCGGTCCAGGCCTGCAATCAACAGGGCGAGGTTACGGTGCGGCTGTCTCGGGACAACAGCATTGCCCGGGTGGAGGTCGCCGACACGGGCAGCGGCATGACCCGCGCCGAAGTCGAGCGCGCTTTTGAACCCTTCTTCACGACGAAGGCCAGGGGCACGGGCCTTGGCCTTCCGATCTGCAAGCGTATAATAGACGCACACGACGGGCGCATCCGTCTGCAAAGCCGGGAGGGCAAGGGCACCCGGGTAGTCATCGAGCTGCCGATCAGCCTATGAGCAAAACGCGGGCCCTGATCATTGAAGACGAGAAACTCATCCGCTGGTCGCTGCGGCAGCAGTTGCTGGACGAGGGGTTCCTCGTGGACGAGGCGGAGACCGGGCGGGACGGGTTGGCCAAACTGGCCCGCGAAACGTACGATCTGGTCACTCTCGACTACAAGCTTCCGGACATTTCGGGCCTGGATGTTCTGACCGAAATGCAGCCGCTGGACGGTGACTTGGTGGTCATCATGATCACCGCGTTCAGCAACGTCGAAGACGCGGTGGAGGCCATGCGTCTGGGCGCGTTTGACTACGTCAGCAAGCCGTTCAAGATGGACGAGCTCATGATGACCATCGAACGCGGCCTGGAGCGGACGCGCCTGCAGCGCCGCGTGCGCGATTTCCGCGCGGAGATGCAGGCGCGATTCGGCATGGACCGGATCATCGGGGCGTGCCGGCCCATGCAGGAGCTGTTTCAGACCGTCCGTGACATCGCCGCCAGCGGGGCCTCGACCATCTTCATCTGCGGCGAAAGCGGAACGGGCAAGGATCTGCTCGCCAAAACCATCCATTACAACTCTGACCGGGCGGATCACCCGTTCGTCAACATCACCTGCACCGCCATGGCCGAAACGTTGCTGGAGAGCGAGCTGTTCGGCCATGAGCGCGGGGCTTTCACGGATGCGAAGGCCACCAAGAAAGGCCTGCTGGAAATGGCGGACGGGGGCACCGTTTTCCTGGACGAAGTGGGCGACATGCCGCCGGTGCTCCAGGCCAAGCTGTTGCGCTTCCTGGAGGAAAAACAGTTCCGGCGGGTGGGCGGGCTGGCCGACATCGCGGTGGACGTGCGGGTAATCGCCGCGACGAACCGCAACATCCACAAGCTGGTGGAGGACGGAAAGTTCCGCGAGGACCTGTTCTACCGCCTGAACATCATTCCCGTTCGGCTCCCTCCCTTGCGCGACCGCGGAGATGACGTCCGGCTCCTGACCCACCATTTCGTGGCCACGTTCGCGGCGGAGTTTCGCAAGACGATCACCGGCATCACCCGGGACGCGGAGGCCAAACTGGCTTCGTATTCCTGGCCGGGCAACATTCGCGAACTGCGCAACGCGATCGAGCGGGCGGTGCTGCTGTGCAAACGCGACGTTCTGGAGGCGGACGATTTCGTGCTCGGCCGCGTGAAGGAGCAATCGGGCGAGGCCATCCAGGGCCTGCAACTGCCCGCCGGCGGCGTGGACCTCGATAAGGTGGAAGAGCAGCTCGTCCGTCAGGCCCTCCACCGCACCGGGGGCAACCAGACCCAGGCCGCCAAGCTGCTGACCCTCTCCCGCGACCAGCTCCGCTATCGCATGCAGAAGTACGGCCTGCTCTGAATGGCGAGGAAGGGATCAAGGTGTCGCCGGAGCAAAGGATTCAACCGGCCAGCGCCCACTCCAGTCCCCCGTTTCTGATCCGGCCGTCCGATCCTCAACGGCCCCCGCTCACGCCACCCGGTCGGATGTCCTTGGCGGCTCCCGTTCAGGGACGCGGCTTGGGTGGAGCAGCA
>JBPOIK010000069.1:0-3330 GCA_052034525.1 Planctomycetota bacterium | reverse complement strand
TTATACCGCCCATCTTGGGGTGGAGCACCCTTGACGGCGTTTCGTTTACAAACACGGCCTATTCCTCCATCTTCGGCGCCGCCGCCGCTACCGCCGCCATCTTTGTCTTTGAAGTGACGATGCTCCGCTTCTGGAGTAAGCGGGCGTTTGGCCTTAGACTATGAGCGTGGATATGGGGGCCGTCGAGCAATCACGAGGCAGAGGCGTAACGTTTCGTGTTCTTAATGCGCGTCCAGGGGAACGGAACCACGGGAGGATGCCTTGATTCAGCGAATCCTTGCCCGATTCAGACAACGTGCGCATGCGGATGCCGGCACGCACCGGAATCTGCTGTTGGCAGGGCTGATATGCCTGATTGCGTTTCATGTTTGTGCGAATCTGTGGTGGCTGCATGTGGACAATCACGCCATACGAGCAGATGAAGCCCGGCACCTGCTTTCCGCCCGCACACACTACGAGATTCTTCAGAATACCGAGAAATCTCTTAAGGAGCGGTGTGTGGCCATGTTTGGCGTCGCGGACATCTATCCCCCGCTGACCCACATCGCCGGCGCGCTGATGATGCGTTTTGTGGGAACGGACACGGACTCCGCCACGCTGGTCATGGTTCTGGCCCACGCATCCATCATCGTCGCCATCTGGTTTCTCGCGCGCTCGCTGTGGGCGCCGACGCAGGCCTTCGTGGCGACTGTCGTGGTGAGTTTGCTGCCGCTTTACTGTGCCGCTTCCCGCTATTTCTCGACGGATTACCTCGAGTCAGCCTTTGTGATCTGGGCGCTGGTGGCCCTCATCCGTTCGGATGGGTTCAGGAAAGCGGGCTGGAGCTGCCTTTTCGCCCTGTGTGCGGGCCTGGGGATGTTGAGCCGCCAGACGGCTCTGATCCAATGTTTTGGACCGGCTGCGGCGACGTTCGTCTGGGCAATGTACCGCGAATTCACCTGCAAGGAGGATAGAAAAGGCTTCCGGATAGGCCGGCTCTTCACCACTGCCGGCGTTGTTGTTCTGGTGTGCGTCATGATTCCGGCACTATGGTATTTTCCGCACTATGCGACCATGCACGGCTTCTGGCAAAGGCGTTTTGACAAGCCAGCCAGTTTCCATCCGGACAGCCTCTGGCTCGCGCATTTCCTGGGGTTGATTCAGGGTGGGTTGTTTCTTCCTCCTTTCCTGCTGGCGCTGGCCGGCTTTGTGATGGCCCTTCGCAAGATAAGGCATAACTGGGCCTATGGGGTCGTGGTGTCGTATGTGGTGAGTTTCTATGTCATCTGCACATGGGGCATTCACGCCTATCTTGCGCGGTACCTGATCGCCTTCTCGGTTATCTGCGGGATGCTGGTCTGCGTTCCGATCTTTTCAATCAACCGCCAGAGCGTGCGGAGGCTTTGCGCGGCCGTCTTGATCATCTTTCAGGCCTTTCAATATGGCAATCTCACCTTCGGACCTTATCCATTCGGGAGTTCGCTCGTGATACCGTTTGCGGCCGGGCATCCGCTGATGAAACGTCTGCGTTACACAGGACTGCCCGTATACAACGACCACATCATCGGTGGCGCCTATAGTTTTTACCCCCCGCATCGCGGGCCCAATTGGAAGGACAGGCTGTTTGAGCAGATGACCCGGCACGAATTGGAGAAGCATTACGTGACCGGGCGGCGAGCAGTGTACCAGCTTGTTGGATTCGGTGGCCTCGCAATGGAGCTGGATCAGAGTAGATATTGGCCGCGGAAAAGTCCTCTGGCAGATAACGGAAAGCGCATGCCCGATGCACAATCGCCTCTGGTATCGCTGAACACAAAGCAGCCCTCACCCGAAGCGCACCTCAGTTTCACGTCTGGCAAGCAACGTGGCACGTGTGTATTCAACCCAGGCAACAAACTCGAGGTTCCGTTTGCAGCCGGTGCGCAGATAGATATCACGTTCGATTCTCCCCAGGAAATGTCGGCGCTGGTCTTCGAATTTGCGTCTGCGGAGCAGAGTCCGGGGACTTTTGTCGTGCGGTTCGATGGCCTTGAGGACGATGGATCTCCACATTCTGATTCTGTTATCCGGTATACCGGGCCGAAGCAGGCCTTTCACTTCTTTCAGTTTCCTCCCCGAGCCATTCATCGGCTTCAGATGTCCGTGCCCTCTGAGGAGGGAAACAAGGGGCCTCTGATGCTGGCCCGGGTGGACTGTTTTGCCCGGATTGCGCAGGCCCGGCCCCTGCACTTCTACGGAGGGCCAGCCGTAGACGAGGGGTTTCTTGAGCGCCTCAACGTGGCTCATTACGTCGTCATTCGCACGGAAGACAACTCCCCGATGCCGGGCTCCGCACCGTATGCGCAAATGCGCGATACGGTCAGTCAGGACTTCGAGCTACTTGATGAGTTTCATGAGCCCACTTCGGGCATTTTGAAAGCCGGTACGTATGCACTTTACGCACGCAAACAGCTTCAGCCTCTGGCGTACTGGACAAACCCGGGTTTCTCGGTACAGGCCAGTGGTTCATTTCCCGGCCGGGGCCGATGGGACATACCCTGGTGGCAGTTCCCAAACTATGCCCCGGTTCAATCGGGCGACAAGAACTTCTGGGTTTCGTCTGCTCCCGCAATCCTGGATGTGAACCTGGGGGGCTTGCATGAAATCCGGGCAATTGAGCTTACGCCTTTGACCGCGAAAGACGGCTTCTCCGGCGTGAACGTGCTCTACTGGGACCGGACCCAGGGGGCATGGAGTCGACTGCCTGACGCGGCCCCTGCTATTTCGCCCCCCCGGGCTTCGAATGACTATGGCAATCGCAGACCTCCCGGCCCGTGGAATCTCCCTGTCCTTACGGATCGTATTCAATTTGTGTTTGAGAAGGGTGGAGACGGCAGTCCCCAACTTGTGGTTCTGGCAAATGCGTACATCTATGGGAACCCCGTCGCGGCAGACGCGGAGGACGAGGGGATCGGTCTGGACGATGCCGCGGACGCGCTCTTCTCTCTTGAGGCAACTCCCCTGGCTGTTTTTCTGAGAGATCGCGTCCCTGAAGGTGGTTCACATGCGGAAATGAAACCCGCATCGGATACAGATGGCAAGCCGGTGGTACTGGCCTTTGACGCCTGTTCCTGGGGGGACGGCGTGCTGAGCCTGCTGTGGGGCGGCCAGACAATCCTGAGGATGCCCAGCGTACCTCCGGAGACCGGTTTCTGGAATGCCGGAGATGTTGCAGTCGCCTGCCGGTCGCACTTTGGCCAGGGAAAGGCGTCGTATCGGATTGTGCTGTCCGGTGAACTCGCAAACGAATCACGCCAGAACCGGCACAAGAAGCTCGGGTTTCACCTGCAGGCGAACATCAGAGGCAGTTAC
>JBPOIK010000177.1:0-9413 GCA_052034525.1 Planctomycetota bacterium | reverse complement strand
ACGACGACCAGGGAAATCTCGTAGGTGGAAACACGGCCGACTTGGACACGGACGTCCCCGGCCTCCAGATTTACGGGACCCCTGCTCAGGAGATCGGAGCTTTGGCTGTCGATCACCTGGGTTGGAGTGACTACACCGGGAATGGTGGTGACCGAGCCACGGTCTGGTTCGTCGACGCGCTGGCGTTCTACGATACCGCTGACGGCGCCGCGAATGCTGCCCAAGGCATCGATCCGCCGACCGGGGCATGCTGCCTGCCCGACGAGTCGTGCATCTCGGATCAGACCGACACGGGATGCGGCCTCACCGGAGGGATCTGGCAAGGGGCCGGCACGGCCTGCGGAAGCGTTGACTGCACCCTGCCCCGCGCGGCGTGCTGCCTCCTGGACGAAACATGCCTCGATGATCAGACCGCGGCAGAATGTCTTGCCGTTTCCGGATTCTGGCGGGCAGAGGACATCCTTTGTTCGCAGGTGGACTGCTCCATCCCCGACCCCGGCGATGAGCCCTGGGACGTGTATTACGATGGGGTGGACTCCGCCGCTGACCACGTCGCCAATTATCTGCGATGGGACAGCGCGATCGACGACGATTGGAACGACCCGGGTCTGAGCTTCTGGTTGAACACGCCTGGCGCGGGTTTCTTCACGGTCGATCGAGTGACTAACCCCGCGGACCACATCAAGACCGGAAACATCTGGATCCGAGATCCCATTCTCTCGCATGCAGCCGGCTTTACCATGGAGGTGCGCGTTCAGATCATGCTCAACAGCATGACAGATTCGTATTCCATGACCTACTTGGACAATGCGGGTTCGTTCGGGGTGCATCTGTCGCCAAACCATATTAAGGTGGGCAGTCTGGCCCAGAACGGCTACGGCAATACGGTCACCTTCAACACGACGGACGGCTTCCACCTGTACCGAGTCGTGAAGAACCCCGGCAGCTACAGAGTTAGAGTCTACGTGGATGGCAACCCGGTACCCGTCGCCAGCGGCGTGGGGTCTGCGGACTATGCCGCTGGCTCTTCGCCTTACCTGAAATACCCGCGGGTGTTGATCGGGGACAACTCGAACGACACCGCGTATAACGCGCATTACGTGTGCGATTACGTGCGGTATCGCCGCGGGGCGACCGCCCCCGGTGAGGCACCCCCGCCCCTCCCGGTACGTGTGCTGCCCCCCCCACCGCCGCCCGCCTCGGGGACGGAGACCTGGACCGTCGGCTATGACGGAATGGGCATGCCCGTGACCGGCAGCGGGTGGATCGTGGGCGGCGCCAGCGCTTCGTGGACGTATCTCGGCGATGGCACAACGGATCTGAACACTCTCACCTATGTGGCCAATGCCCGGATGGACGGTGCGTTAGATTGGCCCAACACCGCCGCCATAACCTTGGAGACCCGCGTGAAGGTAATGCCGGACAGCCAGGAGAGCGGGTTCGCCCTGGTGGCCAATGATCAGGTCGGGCAGACGGCACTGGTTCTCTCGCCCGATAAGGCCCAGTTGCAGCATGCTTACATGCCCCCACTGGGCCAGGCCACGGTTCTGATGGATACCACCGACGCATTCCATGTTTACCGACTGACGCGCGATACAGACGGTTTGTACTGGCATTTGTTCATCGACGACAATCCGGTGCCCGCCATTGCGTACCAGCACGCGGCAGGCGACCTTATATCGTTTTCACGAATCTGGTTTGGCGATATCAGCTTCCCGATCCCGGGCAACGGGTGTCACGTGGTCATCGACTACGTCCGATGGTTTGCGCGGTACACCGCACCGGTGCGCACGCCAGACCTGAACCGCGACGGCAACGCCGACCTCGCGGACTTTGCTCTTCTCCAGGGTTGCTTTGGGGATGCGGTGACCGAATCGTGCTTGGCCGCAGACCTGGACGGCGACGGTGACGTAGACCTGGGCGATTTCTTGGATTTCGCAGCATGTCTGAACGGCCCGGATGTTCCTATGCCGGCCGGCTGTGCGCCATAATGGCAGCACTGCAACCGGCCGGGGCGATCACGACGGTGCAAGAATTCGGTGACAGGACTCTGGCGGCATACGGGAAGCCGCTGGCGGAAGGAGGTAACACTCATGAGAACGCTCGGGGTAACAGTGGGATTCTGGCTGTTGATCATGTCAGGGACTTTTGCAGCCGAAGTCTGGACGTCGACGTTCGAGGCCGACGCGGACGGCGTCGTGGATGTTTTCGATAACAACCTGGGCAAAGTCATGATCGGCCCCGTTGTCGGGGGCCGCTTGCAGATTGAGGCGTGGGACAATTCCACCAACGCCTACACGCCGGACAAGGCCGGTCGACCTCTGGGAACATCCCTCGGCGGCACCCATTCGTTCAGCGGCCTGTACAAGTTCCGTTGGTCCACGCTGAACCAAGTTGAGACTGAGGCCTACGAACTGGCGGGCTTCATTGGTTCGACCGCCAGCTCCCAAACCCGCCAGGCGTGCGGAGCGATCATACGCCATTGGAAAAAGGGAACGGACTATTACGCCGCTGTCGACCTTTTCTTCGGCACCGTTGGAAACACGGGGCCGGGATACCTGGCCGGGCCGGACATATGGCTCGGCACCGACGCCAGTTCGAACGACTACCAGCTGGCCGTGGGGTTCGACGGCAGCACCCATGTTCAGTACGTGCAACTGTTCGACGCGATCGGAATACCTCTGGGGGGCGTGATTGCCGACCTGGATACGGACGTACCCGGCCTCCAGATTTACGGGACTCCTGCGCAGGAGATCGGAGCTTTGGCTGTCGATCACCTGGGTTGGAGTGACTATAGCGGTAACCTCGGCGATCGCCCCACCATCTGGCAGGTGGATTCGTTGACCTACTATGACACCGCCAACGAGGCATTTGACGCCGCGGCCATCCCCAGCGAATCCTGGGTGTCCACGTTCGATGTCAATGGGGAGTTTGACGGCTTCATGGACGTCTACAACGGCCCTGACAAAAACATGTTGAATACCAACGGTGCAGTCGACGGCACCTTGCGGGTGCGCCAGATCGACGACGGCGCGTTCGGGTCACCGTACCTGCCGGACAAGGCGGGTCGGTCCGTGGGACGGCCGATCGGTGAGGACGTTTCCTGGAGCATTCTGTACCAGTTCCGCTGGACCGGACTGCCTGCCCAGGAGGATCCGGTCACGTACCAGTTCACCGGCGCTTTTGGCAAGGCAGTGCTCCAGACGCGGCAGGTCGTCGGTACGCTGATGACCCACTGGAAAGAGGTTGACGACTACTACGTGCGACTTGGATTGATCGTCGGTGGCTCGGGCGAGCAGATCGTCGACCAGACGGCCGAACCCACATACTTGGGTCCGGATGCCGAAACGACGGACTACCAACTCGCCATTGGCTGGGACACGGTTACGGATACGCTGTCCGCCCAGCTGTACCTGGCTGACGGCACGCCGCTGGCGACCACCAACGGCCTGCCCGTAAGTATAACCGTCCCCGTCCCGATCCCCCTGGTCACGGATTTCAACATCACGCACATCGGCTGGAGCGATTTCACTGGCGATGTCACAACAGTGACGAACGTCATTTGGGAGGTGGATACCGTCGCGTTCTACCTGAATGACCCGAGGGGAGCCTTCGACGATGCGGAAGACCGCCTGCCCGCCGACATCGATGGGGACGGTGACGTTGACTTGGATGATTACCTGCTCTTCGAAGCGTGCCTAACCGGTCCGGACGTCAGCACACCACCCAGCGCGTGCATGGCGAATGAATTCCGGCGGTCCGATTTGGACAATGACCTGGACGTGGATCTGGCAGATTTCTCGGTGTTCCAGCTCGCGTTCGGTTCGTAGAGAACGGATGCAGCGGGTGTTCAGCCGGCATCCGTGTGTGGATTGAGCAAGCATGGAACAAAGCGAGCAGGAGGAACGATCATGAAGCGGCTATTTTGGAGTGTGGGGGCATCGTACATCTTCTGGTCGGCCGCTTTCGGAATGGAAGTCTGGACCTCGACGTTTGCCTTGGACGACAACCCGGACGGGTTCGTGGTGCTGCGGGATGGTCAGCCACTCAAGTCGCAACTTTCCGGTCCCGCATCCGGATTCCTCCGCGTAACCAACTGGGACATCGATGACGGGGAGCTTCCGGACAAAGCGGGTCGCCCGACCGGAGCGGTGCTTGGCGGAAGTGACTCGTTCAGCGCCCTCTACGTTTTCCACTGGTCGGCTCTGAATGAACTGAATTCTCCCAGCGCCACGGAATTCGTCGGCTTCCTCGGCGACGCGGACGACGCTGCCCAGCAGGTGTGCGGCGCTCTGCTCCGCCATCGAAAATGGAACGGGCTGTATTTCGTGAGCCTGGATCTCGGCTTTGGATCAGTTGGTAACACGAACTTCGGTTACCGTGCGGGGCCGCAGTTGTCGATCGGCTCCAGCGAGGCCATCGGCAAGGCCCTTAAGTTCGCCGTGAGCTACGATGGCAGTACGCACGTGTTGAGCCTGGCCCTCTTCGACGGCCAAAACGCGCAACTCCACGGGGTTTCCGCGGATCTCGATACGGACGTACCAGGTCTGCAGCAGAACGGTACTCCGGCCGACGAGATCGACGCCCTGGCGGTTACGCATGTTGGCTGGGGGGACTATCACGCCGGTGGGGGAGACCGGCCTTCCGTGTGGCAGGTGGATTCCGTCTCATACTTCGACACCGCGGACGGCGCGGTCAACGCGGTGGGTGGACCGGTGACCGGCGAATGGACGGCCACGTTCGACGCGGATGCGGACGGCGTCGTGGACCTGTACAACAGCAACAGTGGAAAGACGATGCTCGGTCCGGTCGTTGACGGGCGCCTGCAAGTCACCGTCTGGGACAACCTGACCGATCCCTATTTCCCCGACAAAGCCGGTCATTACATCGGGCGCACGCTGGGTCATACTGATGCGTTCAGCGCTTTTTTGAAGTTCCGCTGGTCTGACTTCTACGACGGCGATCGGGTGGGCGGATGGGGGGCGATGGACATGGTCGGGTTCCTCGGCACGGAGGACTGGCCCCAGACCCGGCCCGTGCTTGGCGCACTGATGATGCACTGGAAAGACGCGGATTCAGGCGAATACAAGACCGATCTGGGCATCGGCTTCGGCGCGCGAGGGCTGAGCAACTTCGGATACTTCAGCCAGTCGGATTACCCGCTCGGCAGTCCGCTGGGAGACGTGACCAGCCATGGCCTGCCCAACCCGGAGGGCCAAGACTTCTATCTGGCCATGGGGTACGATCCTGGCACGACCGTCTTTGCCGTACAGTTGTACGACGCAGACGGGTTTCTGGTCGGGCAGAACAGCGTCCCGTTACCTCAGATTCCCTCCCTTGGCTTCAACCAGCAGGCAGAGTTACAGGCCATGGCCTTGACACACATCGGATGGGAGGACTTCTCCGCAGGAAGTCTGCACGTGGGCGCGAACCTCCAGACCATATGGGAGGTGGACGAGATGGCCTACTTTGAATCAGCCACCGCCGCCTTTGACCGGATCCCGCGGGCGCCCGACCTGGATCTGGACGGCGACGTGGACTTGGACGACTACGCGATCTTCGCGGCCTGCCTCGGCGGACCTACACAGAACTCCCCCCCGATGGGTTGTACGCTGGAGCAGTTTGAGCAGGCCGACCTGGCTCGAGACTCCAGCGGCACGTACGTGGATTTGTTGGACTTCGGAGTGTTCCAGGAACGGTTCCCTGGGTGATCTGACTCTTCCTCGTGTCACGGGAGACGGATTCGGTTGAAGGATCAACGGTACAGATTGGCGCAGGAGGTGGAGGGCTGCGGCGGGATCCTGTTCCGGGTCTTGAGCGTGTTGTGTGTGCTGACGGCTCCCGTCGGCGCCGGAGTATGGCGCCAGGACTGTTTCGACGATTTCCGCCACGGCACGTCGGACGACGGCGGCGCGAATTTGTACGCCGCGGCGGACGGCACGGTTCGCACGATCTACACCTTTGATTACAACCACGACGGGGCCAACGATATCCTCTTCATCTGCGGGCACGACAACGACTATGCTCCGCCCAGTTACATCTACATGAATCAGCCGTCCGGCTTCGATCCGCGCTTTCGCTGGATGCTGCTCAGCGAGGGATCGTCTGGAGGCACGCTCGTCGACCTGAACGGTGACGGCTGGCTTGACGCCGTCCTCTGTGGCACCAGTAACGGCACCAACTTTGCAGCCCTCGATTCGGTGATATATTACGGGGCGCCGGGGGGCTACGCCAAGCGGCGCACCGATCGCGTGCCCACCAATCAATCTCTCAGCGTGGCCGTGCTGGACATGAACGCCGATGGCGCCGTGGACCTGGCATTCAGCCAAGGCCAGGCGCCAGGGGTAGTGCTGTATTTCAATTCGAATGGACGATTCGACCCGGCCCGGACGGAGACACTGGATTGCCCTGCCGCGTCGTGCTGTCGTGCGGCGGACGTCAACGCGGACGGCCAGCCTGATCTTCTCGTGCTGTGCGGTCCGCAACTGTTGGTCTATTTCGGCACCACCACTGGCCTTGCCCGCAAACCGAGTTACACCTTGGAAACGCAAGGGGGCGGGACTTTCGCCGTCGCAGACGTGGATGGCGATCGCCATCTGGACCTGGTCGTGGCCAACCCGGAGTTGGACGGCGATGCCTGGATTTACCGAGGCGATGGGATCGGCGGCTTCAGAGCCGTCGATCCGCTTGCGATTCCCAGCCACAACAGCCGCGGTGTGGCCATCGCAGACTTGGACCGAGATGGCATTGCTGAAGTTGTTCTGGCCAATTTCGGCCGAGACGACGGCGAGGGCGGTGTTGGTACCACAATTCACTGGAGCGATCCGTCCGATCCAACTCGCCGGCGCATCCAGGAACTGTCCACCCGCTTCGCCACCGACGTGGCAGCCTCGGACCTGGATCACGACGGATGGACAGACCTGGTGATCTCCTGCAAACGCCACGCGAACTCCCATCACACGAACTCGTACGTCTATTTCAACCGGGACGGACGCTTCTCGGATGAGGAGCGCGTGGGCCTACCCACAATGGGCGCGGTCGGCGTGACCGTTGGTGACGTGGACCGCAATGGCGAGGATGATCTGCTCTTCTTTCACGCGGTGGACGGAACCTATGGGGTGAGCCAGTCGCGCATCTACTGGAACGACGGGCACGGCGGCTTCAGCCCGGAACGGATGCAGTTTCTCGAATCCCACGATCCGTTTGGTCATGTGGCCGCCGACTTCAATCTGGATGGCTCGCTTGATCTCGCCATCGCCAACTCCTACGAATACGGCCGCTATCGGGAGGAAGGCAGCTACGTCTATTGGGGCAAATCGGAAGAGGAGTGGTCGCCCCAGCGGCGTCTGCTCCTGCCCACCAACTTCGCGGTCGGTGTCGTCAGCGCCGACTTCAACAAGGATGGCTGGCTGGATCTGGCGTTTTCCCAGATATCGCAATCGCTTGACGCGCGGGTGACGTTTGAGGAGGAGGGCAAGCACTCACCGGTTTTCTGGGGATCCGCCAAAGGCTTTGACCCGAAGAATGCGACATGGCTGGCGGTCGATAATCCCCGCGGGTTGACTCTGGGCGACTTGAACAGGGATGGCTGGCTGGACCTTATCTACTCGAACATCACCGCTGATACGATTCCCATTTTTTGGGGGTCGCCGGAGGGATTCTCCAGTTCGCGGCGGACGGAACTGTCGACCCCCGGCCAGGGATCAGTATCCATCAATTGCGCCGACCTGAACGGCGACGGCTGGCTCGACGTCTTGATTCCCTGCTTCTACGACACGACGCCCACTCCGTGGATTTCCGATCGGGACTCGTACGTCTACTGGGGCTCGCCCGCGGGCTTTGACCCCGCACGACGCCTCGCTCTGCCCACCCAGGCTCCGACCCAGACGGCGATTGCCGATTTCGATCGGGACGGCCGACTGGATATCTTCTTCCCAAACTACAGCAATACCTACAAAGACCGCACCTGGTCCAGCTATCTGTATTACAACGGTCCGGACGGATTCTCTGCGGGCCGGCGAACGAGTCTGTTCACGAATTCGGGATCCTGCGCCTTACCCCTGGACTTCAATCGGGACGGCTGGCTCGACTTGGTGGTCGGTTGCCACATGACGCCACCGGGAAACCATCGGTCTCGGTCGTTTCTCTTCTGGGGCGGGCCGAATGGCTTCAGTGACTACAACAAGGCCGAATTGCCCACTGAAGGCGCCCACGAGTTGACATTCGTCGACCCCGGTCACATTTACCATCGCCGGTACGAGATTGCCTACACCAGCTGTGTGCATGATGCCGGGGAGTCCATCGTGATTGGCCGCGTGTCCTGGAAAGGCGACGCTCCGCATGAGTCTTCGTTCCGCTTCCAGGTTCGGGCGGCCGACAGCCAAAAGACCCTGGATGATACGCCCTGGGTTGGCGCGGAGGGTGCTGGCACTTTTCTGACGGCGTCGGGTGGCCGGCCATGCGAGCCGGTCCGGGGCCGGTTCCTTCAATACCGGACACTCTTCGTTTCACGCGACGGATCCAATTATCCCGTCCTCAGAGAAGTGGCCGTGGAGTGGTAGGTAGGTACCGCATTGGTCAGCAGGAGTCTGGGCACCATGGGCGTTTTGGATCGCTTTCGACTGAACGGGAAAGTGGCCCTCATCACGGCCGGCGCGGGGCCGCTCTTCGGATCGAGTTGCACGGAGGCCCTGGGCGAGGCGGGTGCAACCGTCATCACCGCTTCGCGCTCCCTGGAGCGCAATCAGCAGTACTCCCGCCAACTCTGTGATCGGGGGCTGGACGCCCACGGCCTGCAGGTCGACCTCTGCGATCCGGAGTCCATCGAACGACTGCACGCCCAGGTGCGCGAGCGGTTCGGTGCGCTGGATATCCTGGTCAACAACGCCCTCGCACGCCCCGCGGGTATGAGCACCCTCGAGGAGGTGACGCTCGAATCGCTGACCACAAACGCCCGCGCGGACCTGGTGGGCCTCATCTGGATGTGCAAGGCATTCTGCCCGGACATGGCCGACCGCGGCTACGGCAGCGTCATCAATATCGCCAGCATGTACGGCAGCGTCGGGGCCGACCCGAGCCTGTATCCGGGCACCGGCATCAAGCCGCCCGTGGTGTACCCTTTCCTCAAGGGCGGGATGATCAACCTGACGCGAGCCCTGGCGGCCCACTACGGCAAGCGCGGCGTACGCGTCAACAGCGTTTCCCCGGGCGGATACAATCCCGACGCTCCGGAGGCCTTCGCTCGCCGCTACAACGAGCGGTGCCCCCTCGGGCGGATGATGAACCATGAAGACGTGCAGGGAGCCATCGTGTTCCTCGCATCAGACGCAAGTCGCTATGTGACCGGGGCCAACTTGGCCGTGGATGGCGGATGGACCGCTGTCTGACTGCGGTTGTGCACACCCCCCGATGAC
>JBPOIK010000026.1:0-11123 GCA_052034525.1 Planctomycetota bacterium | reverse complement strand
ATTCTGGTGGTCCTGGAGCCGTCCATCGCGGTGCTGGCCACCGCCCTCTCCTGCGTGGACCTGTGCGAAGTAATCGCGTCGCAGCGGCTGATCATTCTGACGGACGCCGACAAGGCCGGACTGCACGAGCGTCTCCAGCCCCATGCGCCTCTCATCATGCTGGGGGTGCACATCATCCTGCACCCGCCGTCCCAGCAGATCGCCGAACCGTTTCACGCCGCCGCCCGAACCTTGTTCATGGAGTACGTGGCCTACTCTCGCGTCTCCATCATCACGCTCGTCACAAACGCCCAGATCACCTGCCGCAACGTCGCCAATAACCTGCCGGCGTACGTGGCCACACCGGCTCTGGATGTCGTACGAGACCGGTTCGCCGGTTTTCCGGCCATCGTGGTTGCGGCGGGTCCGTCGTTGCGCAAGAACATAGACCAACTGGCCGCCGCCCGGGGTCGGGCGGTCCTCATCGCCGTGCAGACGATCTATCCCATGCTCCGCCGGCGCGACGTCGTCCCGGACTTCGTGGTGAGCCTGGATTACCATGAGATTTCCAAGCAGTATTTCGAGGGAATCGAACCGTCCGGCGACGTGCATCTGGTGGCGGAGCCGAAGGCGACGTGGCACGTGATCGACACGTTCGCCGGCCCGACATCGCTGCTGGACAACGTTTTCGCGCGGCTGCTGCTGGGGGACGCCCTGGCCGCCCGCGACGGGCTGCCGGCAGGCGCAACCGTGGCCCACCTGGCGTTCTACCTTGCCCGCTACATGGGATGCAGCCCCATTCTGTTCGTCGGGCAGGATCTGGCATACACCGGCCATGTGTACTACATCCCCGGCGTTGAAATGCACCAGACCTGGCGAAGCGAGCTGAATCGCTTCAACACGATCGAAATGAAGGAATGGGACCGGCTGGCCCGCAACCGCGAGATGCTCCGCAAGGTGCAGGACACGAACGGACGCGATCTCTACACCGACGATCTGCTCTTCACGTATCTCGAACAGTTCGAGAAGGATTTTGAGGGATGCCCCGTGCCGCTGATCGACGCCACGGAAGGCGGTGTGCGCATACGCGGCACCCAGGCCATGCCCCTGCAGGAGGCGCTGGCGCGGTTCTGCCACGCGCCCATCCCGCCGGAGCGATTCGCCTACCGCCGCACGACGAGATGGTTTGATCCTTCGCGGCTCCGGGCCGGCCGGGAGGAAGTCGCACAGCGCATGGAGGAAATCGAAATCGTGCGGAGCATCTGCGACGAAATGACCGGCCTGCTGGAGGAACTCAAAACGCTGACCGACCATCCGGATCGCTTCAACCGCCGCCTGGTCCGCGTGGACGAGCTGCGCGTGCTGCTGCGGTCCGCGGACCGCGCCTACCGCATCATCACCTCCGCCACGCAACTCGGCGAACTGCGACGCTTCAAGGCCGACCGGCAGATTCGGGCGGCGGCCGGAGACTCGGAGGTCCGCAGAACGCTCAAGCAGCTCGACCGCGACATGGATGTGGTCCGCAGCGTGCGGGAAGGCGTGGACATCGTCCGGGACATGCTCCAGGGCGCCCTGGACCGATTCGACCGCGTGCTGGCGGAAGGGAAAATCGCGTGAGAATCATCGCCACCATCGAAGCTGATCTGCATCGCTCGGCCATCGGCACGCGATCCCGCCTGGCGGACACCGTCGCCGGCCAGAGCATTCTCGCCCGCACCGTCCGCCAGGTAGCCCAGGCCCAACGGCTTGGCGGTGTGTTCGTCGTCGGCCCCCACGACCAGGAAAAAGAGCTCACTTCGCAGATGGCCGGCCTGCCGGCGATGCTCCGCACCCACTCCGTCGGCGACCCCGGCTACCGACCGCTCGTCCGGTCCGCGCGCCTGTGGGCCCTGGACAGTTGGCGCGGCGGGATCGGCGGGGCCTGCATCCTGGACGAATACATCCATACGGCCGTCGTCGCCGGCCTTGCCAGGCAGGAACGGGCCGACGCCGTACTGGTTGTTCCCGGTCCCTGCCCTTTGATCGATCCGGTCTGGATCGACCGACTGATTGAATACTATGAGAGCGTGGCCGGGGAAACGCGGCTCGTCTTCCTGCAATCGCCCCCGGGACTCAGCGGCATCGTCTACCACACCGAGCTTCTGATGCAGATGGCCGAACGCGGCATTCCACCCGGCTGGACTCTCAGCTACAAACCCGACGACCCCGAGCTGGACGTGACCCAGCGAAAATGCCTCTGTGCGTCGCCTCAAACGCTTCGCCATGCGTCAGGAAGGCTCATCGCAGACACCCACCGCGCCATGCAGACCATCCACGACTATCTGACCACGCAGGACTACGGCGGCGCGGAGCACGTCGGACAATGGCTCATCCAGCGGGAGGCGACCCTGACCCCGCCCTTGCCTCACGAGGTGGAAATCGAGCTGACCACGCAGAGCCCCCTGTCCGGCGCCTCGGACGTGCTCCTGAGGCCGGAAATCCCCGCGGACCGGGCTCGGGGGCCGATCCACCTGGAAACGGTCCTCCGCCTGGCCGGCGAATTGAGCGCGCAGGACGATGCCCTGGTGGTCCTGGGGGGCTTCGGCGAACCGCTGCTGCACCCGGAGTTTCCGCAGATTCTGGCGACGCTGCGAGAAGCGGGCATCTATGGATTGGCCGTCCGAACCAGCGGACGGGCCTGGAGCGCCGCCGCCATCGAGGCCCTGGTGCGGCACAAAGTGGACGTGGTCAGTGTGCAGGTGGACGCCTGGACACCGGAGCGTTATCGCGCGTTGCACGGAGAAGACCTGCAAACCGTCCTGGACGGCATCGAACGGCTGGCGCACGAACGGCAAAAGGCGGCGCAGCCCGTTCCCTTCGTCAACGCCGAACTGATCAAGTGTACCCACACGCTGGACGAGCTCGAACCGTTTGTGGACGGCTGGATCCGCCGGCAGGGGTGTGTCACCGTCACGGGCTACAGCACTTACGCGGGGGCCATGCCGGATGTCCGCGTCATGGACATGTCTCCGCCGGTCCGAACCGCCTGCCGCCAGCTTCGCGGACGCTGCACCGTGCTGGCAGACGGGCAGATCCTGGCGTGCGATCAGGACTTCCTGGCCGCCCGTCCCATCGGCTCGCTTCACGATGCGACCCTCGCCGCGCTGTGGGCGGGACCGGCGATGCAGGCCCTTCGCGCGGCGCACGACAGCGGACAGTTCCAGGCCGACGCGCTGTGCGCCCGCTGTTCGGAATGGCATCGGCCGTAGACATGCCGCGCCCTGGCCAGGGCCGCCTGCACCTGCCGGGGCACATCTGTGCGAGCTTCCCCTTATCCGCAAACGTCGCTCCGCGATTGAAGGCCACGTGGCATGGGCGTAGACTGCCTGGGACGCGGACGTTACGCACAATTCGGCGAGGGGCGGCGCAGCATGAGAGACCCTCAGCATCGCATCGTGGGTATCGACCTGGGCACCACGTTCTCCTCTCTGGCGTACGTGGACGCCCAGGGTCGTCCCGTGACCGTACCGGGTGACAGCGGGGAAGGGGTCACCCCGTCGGCGGTTCTGATTCAGCCGGATCGAACGATCCATGTGGGCACTCGGGCCCTGCTGTCCGCGGAGACCGAGCCGGGAAACGTGGCGACCCATTTCAAACGGGATATGGGCGAGAAGTTCTACCACCGACTGGTGTGCGGGCGGCAGTTCTCGCCGGAGGCCCTTTCCGCGCTGGTGCTTAAGAAGCTGGTGAAGGATGCCCAGGAGCAGATCGGCCCGATCGCCGGGGCCGTGATCACCGTGCCCGCGTACTTCGGCGACCGCCGTCGCAAAGCGACCGAAGACGCCGGCCGCATCGCCTCGCTGCACGTGATTGACATCATCAACGAGCCCACGGCCGCCGCTCTGTCCAACGCGTTTCGCTGCTACGTCGAGCGCGGCGGATCCACCGCCCGGTTTGATCTGGCCGGCATCGCGACCACCGCGCCGTCCACCACGCTGGTCTTTGATCTGGGCGGCGGAACGTTCGACGTGACCATCATCCGCATCAACGGGCCGCAGTTCGAGGTGGTCGCCACGGGCGGCGAGGTTCGACTGGGCGGCGTGGATTTTGACGCACGGCTGGTCGACTGGTACTGCCAGGAGTTTTCGCGGCGTCACGGCGTGGATCCGCGTGACCAGCCGGAATCGCTCGCTCGCGTCCAACACACGTGCGAACAGGCCAAGATCGCGCTGAGCACCCGACCGGCCACCGTCATCATCGCGGATCACCTCGGCCGGGAACTCGCTCTGCCGGTCAGCCGCCGGCAATTCGACCAATTGACGGCAGACCTGGTCACCCGGGCCCGCATCTCCACCGAGATGCTCGTGCAGGACGCGCTGCTCACGTGGGATCGGATCGACGATGTGCTTCTGGTGGGCGGCGCCGTCCAGATGCCGGCCATTCGAGAGATGCTGGCGCAGGTCTCCGGCAAGACGCCCAACACCGCCATCGCGCCGCGGGAGATCGTAAGCCACGGCGCCGCCATCCATGCCGCGATCCGCCACCTGACGGACAGCCCGGTCCAGACGCTCCCAGACGGCGGACGCCGCCTCGACAGCGCCTGGGCCGATCCGCAAGCCGATGACGAGCCGATCCAGCTCTTCGCGTTCGACCCGCCCGTGGTCCAGGCCGCCCGGCAGGTGCAGTTGACCGACGTGAATTCCCACAGCCTGGGCGTCATCGTCCGTTCGTCGCGCGAGGCGCGCACGGTGAACTCGATGATCATCCCGCGGAATACGCCTCTGCCCGTCACCCGCACGAAGGTATTCGGCACTGAAGCGCAGAATCAGCGGCTGGTGCGCGTCCCCATCGTGGAGGGGGAGACGCGCGATCCGCTCGGATGCACACAGATCGGCGAATGCGTGATCCACGAGCTGCCGCCGGGACTGCCCAAGGGATCGCCCGTGGAAATCACGTTCCGCTATGACGCGAGCGGGCGCGTCCACGTGCGGGCGGTCGAGCTGATGTACAACACAACCGCGTCCGCGGAAATCCACCGCACATCGGGCTTCGGATCGGCCGATCTGTCCCAATTGACCGATGCCGTTCGGGAAATCGAGCTCGAATAGTCCGGCTCGGCCCGTGACGACCCCGGAGGTAAACGCATGCCTTCATTCGCGGATGATGACGCCTATGCCCGGTTCCTGGATCTGCCGCCGGGGCCGCGCCCGCCCCATCACTATGCCCTGCTGGAGCTGGAAATCTTCTGCAGCCAGCCGGAGCGGATCGAGAACGCCGTGCAGAAGCTCTTTCGCCGCATCAAGCCTTACGAGGACAACCCCGACCGCAAGACCCGCGAGGCCATACAGGATGTCATGAACCACATCGCCACCGCCCGCGTGATTCTGCTGGACGCCCGGGCCAAGGACGCCTACGATCGCGATCTGGCCGACCGCCTCGGCCTGGACCGCGAGTCCATCATCCGCTCCCGCCTGGCCACGCCCCGACCCGAATACGAACTGATCGTGACAGCCGGCCCGCGCCTCGTGGGGCACCGACTCCCCCTGCTCACCGACGTCACCACCTCCATCGGAAGCGATCCCCACAGCACACTGACGCTGGAGTCCGCGAGAATGAGCCCCCTCCACGCCCGCCTCCGCTGGACCGGCGGTCGCTGGCACTTTGAACAGGTGGACCGAAGGCGCATCTGCCTCGTGAACGATCAGCGGCTGTTTCAGCACCATCCGGTGGACGGAGACGCCTTGGACCTGGGCGGGTATCGATTGCGATTCCGCCGCATCGCCGCTGAACCGCCGCCGGCGCAGGACGCGCTTCCGCCGTTGTCCCTGACCCTCCAGGCCGGCCCCAGCATCCCCGACCCCCACTTCCACGCTCTACCCGGCGAGACCATCCTCGTGGGGAGCGACGACACCGCCCTGTGGCAGTTGCCGCATCCGATGGTGTCCCGGCATCACTGCCGCATCGAGCCCGCCCGCGGAATCTGGACGGTCAGCGACCTGCATAGCACCAACGGCACGCGCGTCAACGACGATGACGCCGCTTCCGACTACCCGCTGCGGCACCGAGACCGGCTCTCCATCGGCCCCTTCGAAATCCAGGTCAGCCTGCGCCGATAGGCCGAGCAACCTCCAGAATTCCGAGGGAACGTTTCGCAGAGGTCTGGGAAGTCACCCTTTGATCACGCCCAGCGGCCGCAGCCGGCAGACGATCTTGCTGATTCCGGCCCGTTCCACCACGGAAACCACTTCGTGCACGTCCTTATAGGCATCCGGCTGCTCCTCGGCCAACCCCTCCCGGCTGCGGGCACGGGCGTACACGCCGCGCTCGGCCAGTTCCTTCTGGATGGACCGTCCCTTGGCGGCGCGGATGGCCGCATGACGCGACATCAGACGCCCCGCCCCGTGGCACGTGCTGCCAAACGTGTTCTCCATCGCGCCGGGCAGCCCGACCAGCACGTAGCTGCATCGCCCCATATCCCCGGGAATCAGCACCGGCTGACCGACCTTCCGATAGCGCGGCGGCACCTCCGGGTGTCCCGCCGGATACGCCCGCGTCGCGCCCTTGCGATGCACGCACAACGTTTTGCGGACCCCGCCCACTTCAAACGTTTCCATCTTGGCGATGTTGTGGGCCACGTCGTACACCTGGTGCATGCCCAGAGACTCCCAGGTCTGCTCCAGCACATCGCTGAAAGCCTGCCGCACCAGATGAGTCATGATCTGCCGGTTCGCCCAGGCGTAATTGGCCGCCGACCGCATGGCCTTGAGGTAATGCTGGCCCTCCTTCGAATGCACGGGTGCGCAGACCAGTTGCCGGTCGGGAAGGCGGATGCCGTACGCTTTCGGCACTTCACGCAGGTCGCGAATGGCATCGTCACACACCTGGTGACCCAGCCCCCGCGAGCCGGAGTGGATCATGATCGTCACCTGGCCCGTCCTGAGCCCGAGCGCCTCGGCCCCGTCCGCATCCAGAACCTCTTCCACCATCTGGATCTCGATGAAATGGTTGCCCGACCCGAGCGTGCCGCATTGACTCTGCCCGCGCTGCCGGGCCCGCTCGGAAACGCATCCCGGATCGGCCTCGGCCAGGCCGCCGTGCGCCTCGGTCACCTCCATATCCTCCGGCACGCCGTACCCGCGTTCGATGACCGCGGCGGACCCGCGGCTCAACACGTCATCCAGATCACGCCCTTTGAGCCGGACCTCTCCGCCCTCGCCCACGCCGCAGGGAACGTGCCGGAACAGCGAATCCGTAAGGTCCGCCACACGCGCGCGCAGATCGTTCGCAGACAGATCGCTGCGGATCAGCCGCACCCCGCAGTTGATGTCGTACCCCACGCCTCCGGGGCTGATCACCCCCCCGTCCGCTGGATCCGTGGCCGCCACTCCGCCGATGCAGAACCCGTACCCGAAGTGAATGTCCGGCATCGCCAGCGAGTGCTTCACAATCCCCGGGAGCGTGGCCACGTTCGCCACCTGGCCGACGCAGGGATCCTGTTCGACGGTTTTCATGAGCGTCTCGTCGGCGTAGATAATGCCGTCCACGCGCATCCCCGGAAGGGCATCTTTCGGAATACGTACGCGGCACGCATCCACGCGCTCCAGCCTGATGGACGGCAATGAGGGCATCTTGACCTCCCGCTTCCGAGCCCACGGCAGTGCGACTCTTCCGGCACGCCGGTCTCTTCGGATGAGCGATTCTACGCGATCACAGGTCGAGAATCACGGTCGCCTCGAAACGCCCCGCACGCCGCGTGACGCAAAGCTCGTGATACGTCACGGCCTTCACTCCGCTGTCGAACCGAGACCGGGCCGCGTCCACCCGCCACGCCCGGCACTCGGCCGTCAGCCGGCAATCCGTGATTTCCGGAAAAGATATGTCTTGCACGCGCTGGCCGTGGGTGTCAAACCGGAACAGCAGCTCCGCAAGCCAGTCATGAAACAGGTCGGTCAGATCCGGCGCCTGGAGTTCGATCCGCAGTCGCTCATCGCCGCCCGCGGGCGCCAACTCGCCCAGCAGGTGATAGAACCCCTCAGCCGCGACGGCGAACAACTCCTGGATCGTCGCCCCCCAGACGCGCAGCCTCACGTCGGCCGTGTGTTCCAGATACTCGTATCCGGCGTTAGAAAGCGGCATCAGGCCCGTGACGATGCCAGCGCAACGGCCGCATCCGTCCGCTCCGTTTTCGCCGGCGGACCGTCCGCCCGCGCGGCATCACAGCTCCTCGTCCACCCGGCGGATATCCGCGCCCACCGCTCTGAGCTTCTCCTCAATCTTCTCGTACCCGCGATCAATGTGGTACGCGCGGCGGACCATCGTCTTGCCCTTGGCGATCAACCCGGCCAGGACCAGCCCGGCCGAAGCCCGCAGGTCCGAAGCCATCACGGGCGCCCCCACCAGCCGCTTCACCCCCTGCACGATGACCGTGGGCCCCTCTTTGCGCAGCCGGGCGCCCATGCGGTTCAGCTCGGCCACGTGGAGGAATCGATCCGGGAACACCTTTTCGCAGACCACGCTGTTTCCGTCGGCCAGGCACAGCAACGCCATGATCTGGGCCTGAAGGTCCGTCGGGAAGCCGGGGTACGGCTGCGTCGTAATATCCACCGGCTCCAGCCGTCGTGACGACGACACGGAAATCCCGGTCTCCGCCCGCTCCATGATCACCCCGATCTTCCGCAGGCGATCCACCACCGCCAGCATATGCTCGATTCGCGCGTTCTTCAGCAGCAGGTCGCCGTTGGTAATCGCGGCCGCCATGGCAAACGTGCCGGCCTCGATACGGTCCGGCAGAATCGTGTGCTCGCAGCCGTGCAGCGACTGCACGCCGTCAATGGTCACCCGCGGCGTGCCGTGCCCGCTGATCTGCGCCCCGCACTTGTTCAGAAACTCCGCCAGGTCGCTGACTTCCGGCTCGCACGCGGCCGACTCGATGATGGTCCGCCCTTCCGCCAGCACCGCCGCCATCATCACGTTGGCCGTGCCGGTCACCGTCGAGCCGAACGCCCCGCCCAGGAAAATTTCCGTCCCCTTGAGCTTCTTCGCCCGCAACAGCATGTCGCCGTTCACCAGGTCGAAATCCGCCCCCAGGGCCAGCATCCCCTGAATGTGCAGGTCCACCGGCCGGTCTCCGATGGCACAACCGCCGGGCATGGCCACCTGCGCCTGTTTCCGCTTGGCCAGCAGCGGACCCATCACGCAGACGCTCGCCCGCATCTTGCTCACGTCCTTGTATTCCGCGTGGCAGTTCATCTCGTCCTCGACCCGCACCTTCACCGTGCCCGGGCCGAGCCACTCGAACGACAGTCCCAGCTTCTCCAGGATCCGGATCATCTGGCGGACGTCCGCCAGGTCCGGCACGCGGCGCAAGGTGGTCTCCCCCTCGCAGAAGATAGTTGCCGCCAGAATGGGCAGTGCCGCATTCTTTGAGCCGCTGATCTCCATCGTGCCACGCAGACGAGCGCCACCGGTAATCTCAAAACAGTCCACGGATGACTACCCTTTCCTGAAAACGAACTGCACAACCCGGTCCTGATGGTGACCGGCCTCGCGCCAACACCCACCGGCCTCATACCGCCCCGTGCCGCAGAACAACGCATTCACCGCGTCACGCAGCCCGTCCCCCAGCTCCAGCCAGATCGAGCCGCCCGGCGCCAGAACCTCATGCCCCTCCGCCGCAATCCGGCGATAGAAGGCCAGTCCGTCCTCGCCTCCGTCCAGGGCCGCCCGCGGTTCATGCTCGCGGACCTCCGGCGGCAGCGAACTCCACTCCCCCTCCGCCACGTAGGGCGGATTGGAAACCAGAACGTCGAACCCGCCGCCATTCCTGATATCGGCTGGAAGCCGTAATCCGTCCGCCTCGATAAACGCCAGGCGCCCGGCCAGCCCGTGCCGCTCCGCGTTGCGACGGGCCAGCGCCAGGGCCTCCGGACACACATCGCTGGCAACCGCCGTCGCCTGAGGCAGCCGGGACAGAATCGCCACCGCAATGCAGCCGCTGCCCGTTCCCATATCGAAGAGCCGAACGGGACGGTCGCCCAACCCACGACAATGCTCAACCACCTTATCCACCAGAAGTTCCGTCTCCGGCCGGGGTATCAGCACTGCGGGAGACACCTCAAAATCCAGCGAGTAGAACTCCTTGTGGCCCACCAGATAGGCAATCGGCGCACGGGCGGCCGCTCGACGCACCAACTCCCGGAACGCGGTCCGCTGACTGTCCGGGGGAATCTGCTCAAAACGGGTGTACAGCTCGATTTTGCGGCAGCCGAGGGCATGGGCCAGCAGAAGCTCCGTGCACAGCCGCGGCTCCTCCAGCCCGGCACGGCCCAGATACTCCGTCGTCCAGGTCAACAGCCGGCCGATCGACCAGAGCGCTTCATTCGGGCGGGTTTCCGTACCCATGTCGGCCACTATACCCCCGGGCCATCCGCCCACAAGACACGCCCTCCGGCAAGCCGGCGCCTCCCGCCAACCGGGTGTCCGTGTGCCCAGACCGCCCGTGTTCCGTCGCTCCGTCGGTACGCGCTCGGACGTAGAGGCCGTTGCCGTTGGCGTCCTGGAAGACCCGCACCAGCCGGTTCCCCTTGACTCGCGGCCTTGTCCTTCCTCTCGGCCCCGAATGCCCCATGCGGCCCATGGCACCTACACCCCGACTCTCTGCACGCAGGCGCCGGGGAGAGCCAACGTCGCGAAGACCGGGGCGCGTACCGCGCTGCCGGCGGAAGTCGGCGCAATCCGGCGTTCGTCCGAAGAAGGAAGAACCGCCTGCGGGAGTTACTTCGACTTGACGAGTGGGAAGCTAATGGGTGGTACCTTTTTCTGCCCCTTTGTCTCAACCTTTCAGGCGACAATCATTGCTGTTCGTACGGCGGACGTTAACCACCACGTCCAGAACTCAAGGCGCTTCTCTGCATCAGAACTTTTGTCCCATGGCGGACCTCCAGAGTAAGCGATCGACGCACAAAACGCTGAGTCATGATCGTACGGCTCAACGTCCATGTCCGTACTCCCATCGTTTACCCGCTCACAGCCGAAGTACTGAGGTAGTGTCAACTCCTGTGTAAATTGCCTCGGGGCATCCTGCCATGAATCACGCCACCTTCGATTGCTTCGACTTCGGCGACATCGGCAACGGCACCGTCGGGCACAGATGCGCCGACCGCAAA
>JBPOIK010000099.1:0-40817 GCA_052034525.1 Planctomycetota bacterium | reverse complement strand
GCCCGACGGTGCCGTTGCCGATGTCGCCGAAGTCGAAGCAATCGAAGGTGGCGTGATTCATGGCAGGATGCCCCGAGGCAATTTACACAGGAGTTGACACTACCTCTGCAAGATTTCCGAGGGCTGCATTGGGCAGGCGGAGTGAGTCGGATCCACCAGAAACAGGCGAAGGTCCTTCCTTCATACGATCCATACGGGGTTGTGTCGATACATCCAGCATACATCCGTAACAATCGCCTGACTTATAGGTTTCATCCGTAGTTTCGTAAGGACCTTCCATGCTGTGTTTTTCCGTCTACTCCGGGGGCAAACCCGCCGACTCCGTTGACTTGGGCGGGGCCTACTTGGTGGGCAGCGACAACGTTCCGCTCCGCGCCGAGATCGAGTACGGCAAAGGGCAACTCGTCTGCAACAAGCGGACCGCCGGCCCGGCTGCGCTGGCCCTGCTTTGGCCGGTGCGGGGTATGGGCCGCATCCTGCTGGAAACCACCCGTCTGCCCGAGCGCCAGAAGCCGTACATCCTGGCGGTGGAACTGCTCCGCGGCCGTCTCATGCGGATGATCAGCAAGGTCGAGGAATGGCAGCAGTATGATCCGGAGGCGGCCGTGGAGGATCTGGTCGCCATCCGCCGCTGCCGTGGCACGCTGATCGAGGCCCTGAACACCGATGATCCCGCCGCAGCGTCCGAGGTCGCCGAGCGGGGACTGGCGGAAGCGGTTCAACTGGGCGAGGAGATGGTGTTGCGGCTGGCCCAGGTCTGCTACAACCGCCGCCGGCGTCAGCCGCAGATCGCGCCTCGTCGCCCTTTCGGCTGCACGCTGGACATCCGCAACGGCAGCGAGGTTTACCGGCGGCATCTGGCCGGCGCCTTTGACTTCGCCGCCATTCCGTTCTCCTGGCAGAACATCCAGCCCAGCGAGCAGCAGTTCAACTGGAAGCCGGTGGATACCTGGGTGGAATGGCTCAGCCGCAACCGCATTCCGAGCCGGGGGACCACCCTGGTGTCTCTGGACGAGCGAAATGTGCCGCCATGGGTGTATGTCTGGGAGCACGATTTCGAGACGCTGCGAGACCTGATCGCCGAACACGTCCGCCGGGTGGTGCGCCGGTACAGCAACCATATCTCCATGTGGGACGTCATCAGCGGCATCCACGCGGAGAACTGCCTCTCCTTCAACTTCGAGCAGCTTATGGAGCTGACGCGGATGGCGGTGGCCATCACCAAGCAGCTCTGTCCCCGCTCCGTCGTGAATATTGATCTGGTGACCCCCTGGGGCGAGTACTACGCGCGCAACCAGCGAACCATTCCGCCACTGCTTTACGCAGATATGGCGATTCAGAGCGGCATCAACTTCGACGGATTCGGCCTGCAGTTGCACTTCGGCCTGGGCGTGGACGGCATGTACGTCCGCGATTTCTTTCAGGTTTCCGCGCTGCTGGATCGGTTTGCGGCCCTGGGCAAGCCCATCCATATCACGGCCGTACAAGTGCCATCCTCCATGGAACCCAACCGCGGCGATGGCTGGGGCGGCCAGAAGAAAGTCGTCGACGGCGGGCAGTGGCGCGAAGATTGGAGCGAGGAGTTGCAGGCCCGCTGGCTGCGGGGCTTCTACGAATTGGCGCTCAGCAAGCCGATCATCGAATCCATCACCTGGCGATGCTTGTCGGATCAGCCCGGGCACTTCCTGCCCAACGGCGGTCTGCTCCGCGCCGACCTGACTCCCAAACCCGCGTATCAGAGCTTGGTCGCGATGCGGAAGGAGCTGCTGGCCAACGGCCGGAGCGGTCGGGCCGTTCCCAGCACCGGTCGACCCGCACGGGAGTGAAGCGCGAGCCGAAGTCGTGAGCATGACAGACACTGGGCCTGAGACTCCCGCGCCTCATTCGCCGGACTGGGCTGGGAACGGCGTGTGCCCGCGTACGCTGGCGATTCTGCTGGCCGTCGGGCTGGTCTGGACTCTGTTTTCCACGCGGCCTCGCGTGCTTGCGCCGGATGTCGGCCCGGGCGTGCGGGCGGGGGAATTACGCTGCGGCGTGGATCCGAACACGGCGCCGTGGTGGGAATTGGTTGCCCTGCCGGGCGTCGGCGACGTGACGGCGCAACGCATTGTGGACTACCGTGACGACCGCGCGGCCGAGATTCCCGCGGGAGAAGCCGTCTTCCGCGGCCCCGACGATCTGGATGCGGTCCCTGGCATCGGTCCGAAGACCATTGCCCGCATCGCCCCGTACCTCATTCTGGCCGATGGGGACGCGCTCAGGGACTGAGGTGGGCCCGGCTCCAGGTCCCGTCAGAACAGCGCGTGTACAGCAGCCGATCATGCAGGCGATTTGGTCGGCCCTGCCAGAATTCGATGGCGGCGGGCACCAGCCGCAGGCCGCCCCAGTGTGGCGGGCGGGGAACGGGGCCCCGGGCGAACCGCGCAGCGACGTCCGCCAGGCGTTTTTCGAGCACTTCCCGCGAGGCGATTTCGTCGCTTTGGGCCGAGGCCCAGGCGCCCAGTTGGCTTTCTCGCGGGCGGGTCTGGAAGTAGGCGTCGGATTCGGCCGGGTGGATCGGCTCCACCGTGCCCTCGACCCGCACCTGCCGCGTGAGGCGGTCCCACCAGATCGCGAGGGCGGCGGCGGGGTTCTGTCGGAGTTCCACGCCCTTGCGACTGTCGTAATTCGTGAAGAACACGAATCCGCGTTCATCGACGCCCTTGAGCAGAATCATCCGCACGGCCGGCCGCCCGGTCGGACCCACGGTGGCAAGGGCCGCGGCGGTCGGTTCCACCAGGTCCGCCTGTTGTGCTTGTTCGAACCAGGCACGAAAAAGGGATATGGGGTCGTCGCCGGCGCGCGATTCATCGAGCAAACCGAACAGCTCGCGTGGTTCCTCATGCATATCCGTTCTGCTTTCCGCGTCACTATCGGGAGGGGCTCCGATGCCGCCCAACAATAGCATACGTGTTTTTTCTGCCAACGGTTCAGTCCCGTGGCATGACGGAAGGGTCACCACGACGATCGATGAACTGCCGGAGGACGGCCAGTTTTCCAACAACGGCGGCCAAGGCGGGGCCGGGGGCCACGGCCGCCCAGAGGCCAGCGTGGGGACGGGCAGCCGGCCCGTATGCCCCGAACGCCGGTCGTGCCCGGTTTCTGCACCCGGCTCCGCTTGTGGAATCGGCGTTCCAGTCGGTCTTGCATTGCCTGGGTTGCCGCGTCTGCCCCCGCCGTGTGTCATAAGGCGCGCAGAGCCAGCCAGGCGGCGGCGATGGCCAGAGTAGCAAGTGTAACCGGCAGGCCGGTGCGGGCATGTTCGCGCCAAGTGATCCGCACGCCCAGCCGCGCGGCCTGATCCACCACGATGATGTTGGCGATGCTGCCCACGATGAGCAGGTTGCCCGCCAGCGTGCTCGCCAGGGCCAGCACGGGACCGGCCAGCGGGTGCGTGGCCGCCGGCAGCAGAAGCATCACGGCCGGCACGTTGGACACCAGGTTCGAGAGCACCACCGTCACGCCGAACAGCCAGCCGGGGTGCGTCACGTCGATCCCGACGGCGCCCAGCCGAGTCACCGCCTGCTCCGTCAGGCCCGATGCCTGCAGCGCGTGATTGACGATGAACAGCGCCGCAAACAGCACCAGCAACTGCCAGTCCACCAGCCCCAGCATTTTGTGGGAGTGCATCCGACGGCTGGCCAGGATCATGCTGGCGGCGGCCAGGGCCAGCACTTCCCGCGGTACCGGCGCCGTCAGGAACCCCACCACCAGAAGGATGAGGATGGCCGTGCCCTTGGCGGACTGCCAGGCGTTGAACTTCGGGGCTTCCACGTGCGGCACCGGGGTCGCGGCGTGCCACTTGCCGGCGTAGAGCCAGGCAATGATTCCCCAGGCGGCCACCAGACCCAGCGCGGCCGGCACGCCGCCGTCCAGCAGGTACGTTGCGAACGGCAGTTGGATCGTCTGGCCGATCAGCATGTTCTGCGGGTTGCCGATCAGCGTGGCGGCCGAGCCGATGTTCGACGCGCACGCCAGCCCCAGCAGATGCGGGATCGGATGAAGCCCCCGCCGGGCGCAGGCTTCGACCAGCAGGGGGGCAACGGCCAGGCACACGATGTCGTTGGCCAGCAGGGCGGAAAGCAGGCCGGCAACGGCCATCATGGCGCCCAGGAGCACCACGGGCCTCATCTCGGCGGCGGAGATGCGGCGGGTCACGGCGGTGTAGAGCCCGCCCAGACGGAACTGGGCCGAGACCACCATCAGCCCGAACAGAAGGCCGATGGTCGACACGTCGATCGCGGCCCAGGCGTCGGCCACGGGCACCTGGTCCGTGATGATGAGCACAATGGCTCCCAGCAGAGCAATGCCGGTGCGATCGAGGGCCAGACCGGGGTAGCGGCCCAGCATCATGCCGGCGTAGACGAGCAGGAACACCAGGGGAATGGTCAGTTCCATATGCGTGTGATTGAGGATCGGGATCCTTCGCCGAAAGGCAAGCGGGCGCGCTGCCGGTCATCCGGGGCAGCGCACCCGCGTGCGTGTGCATCGCTTGTGGGGCGATGGCACAGGGATCATTTTTTGCGCTTGGCCGGCCTTGCGGTCTTCCTGCCGGTCGACGGCTTGGCTTTCGCCTTGGCTCTGGTCGCCCGGGCCTTGCCTTTGCTCCTGGTCTTGGTGCCGCCGTCGCCGGACGCAATGACTGCCTGGGCGGCCGCCAGCCGGGCGATGGGCACGCGGTACGGGCTGCACGACACGTAGTCCATGCCCACCTGGTGACAGAACTGGACGGAGGAAGCCTCTCCGCCGTGTTCGCCGCAGATGCCGATCTTGAGCTTGGGCCGCGTGGACCGGCCCCTCTCGATTCCCATCCGGACAAGCTGGCCCACGCCCTCGGTGTCCAGGGTCTGGAACGGGTCATGGGCGAAGATGGCAGTCTTGTCCCTGTCGCAGTATTCGGGCAGGAAGCGGCCGGCGTCGTCGCGGGACAGGGCCATGGTGGTCTGGGTCAGGTCGTTGGTGCCGAAGCTGAAGAACTCCGCCGTTTCCGCGATGCGATCCGCCATCAGGGCCGCCCGGGGCGTTTCGATCATGGTGCCGACCAGGTAGGTCAGCGAGGCCCGCTTTTCGGCCAGGATGGCGTCGGCCACGGCCTTCGTCCGGTCGATCAGGATGGCCAGTTCGCGGGCGTCGATGGTGAGCGGGATCATGATCTCCGGGAAGACCTTGACGCCCGCCTTCCGGCACTCGATTGCCGCCTCAATGATGGCCCGGACCTGCATCTCCAGGATTTCCGGATAGGTGATGCACAGACGGCAGCCGCGATGTCCCAGCATGGGGTTCGCCTCGGCCAGTTGGTGCACCCGCTGGCGAACGTAATCCAGCTCGAGCCCGGCCCGCTGGGCGAACTCTTTCATCTTGTCCTCGGTGTGCGGGACGAACTCGTGGAGCGGCGGATCGATCAGCCGGATGGTGACCGGTTTGCCGTTCATGACCTTGAAAATGCCGACGAAGTCGTCCCGCTGGAAGGGCAGCAGTTTGTCCAGCGCGTGGCGCCGGGCCTCTTCCGTGTCGGCGACGATCATTTCCTGCATGGCGAGCTGTCGCTGCTCCGTCGCGAAGAACATGTGTTCCGTGCGGCAGAGCCCGATGCCTTCGGCGCCCATTTCCACCGCCTTGGCGGCGTCTTCCGGAGTGTCCGCGTTGGTGCGGACCTTCAGCCGGCGGGCGTCGTCGCACCACTTCATCAGGGTGTGGTACGCGGCAGGCGGCTTGCGATTGATCAGGCGGAGCGAACCCTGGTATACGTGGCGCTTGTCGACGCTGCCGTCCAGCGTGATCAGATCACCTTCCCGGATCGTCTTGCCGTTCACCGAGAACTGCCGACCCGCCTCGTCGATCTTCAGCGCTTCGCAGCCCACGATGCAGCACTTGCCCCAACCCCGGGCCACCACGGCCGCGTGCGATGTCTTGCCGCCGGTGGCCGTCAGAATGCCCACCGAGGCGTGCATCCCGCCCACGTCTTCGGGCGACGTTTCCTTGCGGACGAGGATGACCTTGTCCCCGTGCCTGGCCATCGCTTCGGCTTTCTCGGCGCTGAGGGCGACTTTGCCACAGGCGGCGCCCGGCACGGCGTTGATGCCGGTCGCCAGGCCCGACTCACGCCAGACGGCTTCTCTGGCCGCCTCCAGGGACGGGGCGTGCCGTTCGTCTTGCACGGCCGTCCAGTCAATCTCGGGGTAGAAGAGCCGTTCGATGTCCACCGGCTTGATGCGGGCCACGGCCGCTTCGTGGGAGATCAGCGGTTTGGTTGCCTTCAGGGCGATCGGCCGGGGGACGAGCTTTTTGCGGATCAGTTCCTTCGCCCGGGCGGGGGTGATCAGCGGCTTGCTCGCCTGGTCCACCGCTATCTCGAAGGCCGCCGCCGGCGACCGCTTGCCTGTGCGGCACTGGAGCATGAACAACTCGCCCTGCTCAATGGTGAACTCCAGGTCCTGCATTTCACCGTATTCGACCTCCAGGATGACGCGAACGGCTTCCAACTGGTCGTACACGTCGGGCATGATCCGGTGCAGTTCTTCCAGCTTCAGCGGGGTCCGTACGCCGGCGACCACGTCCTCTCCCTGCGCGTTGAAGAGCATGTCGCCGTAGTAGACGTTCTCGCCGGTGTTCGGATCGCGGGTGAAGCACACGCCGGTGCCGCAGTCGTCCCCCATGTTTCCGAACACCATTTCCTGGATGTTGACGGCCGTGCCTTTCAGGCCGGTGATCTTCTCCGCGTTCCGATAATCCACGGCCTTCTTGGCCATCCAACTGTTGAACACCGCGCTGATGGCGCCCTTGAGCTGTTGATAGGCGTCTTGCGGGAACGGCTGGCCGGTGTGTTTCTCGTAGATGCGCTTGAACTCGTCGACCACCGCCTCCAGCTCGGCATCGTTGACGTCGGTGTCCGCGATCGCGGTGCCGGGCGCCTGCTGGAGTCGCACGCGGGTCTGGTGCTCTTTGACCTCGTCGAAGGCGTGATCGAACAGTTGGCGTTCGATTCCCATCGCGGTCGAGCCGTACATCATGATGAGCCGGCGATAGGCGTCCAGGGCAAACCGGCGGTTCCCGGCCTGCCGGCCGAGGCTTTCCACCACCTTGTCGTTCAGCCCGAGGTTCAGAATGGTCTCCATCATGCCGGGCATGGACAGGGCGGCCCCGGAGCGGACGGATACGAGCAGCGGCCGCTGCGGATCCCCAAACCGTTTCCGCGAGACTTTTTCGAGCCGGGCCATGCCCTTCTTCACGGCGGCCTCCAGCGGGCTGGGCCAGCGTTTGCCGTTTTTGTAGTAGTAGTCGCAGGCGTCCGTGATGATGGTGAAACCGGCCGGCACAGGCAGACCGATGGCCGTCATCTGGGCGAGTCCCAGGCCCTTGCCGCCCAGAACCGTCTTGGTCTGATTCTTGCCTTCCGCGATGTTCTTCCCGAAGAAATAGACCCACTTTTTCTCACTGGCCATTGGTTGAGCCTTCCGTTTGCTGTTGGGGGGACTCCTCACGCCAATACACACACAGGGCCGCTCATTATCAGAGCGGGGCGGCGCTTGTCAACGAGGCCCGGGGTGGGCGAATGCCCCCGCGGTGCGTCCGCGCTGCCCGACTTGATGAGGAGCCCCGACGCAAGTAGAATTTCCCTGCTGCCGGAGGCTGCCCGCCGTTGCCCGCAGGTCCTTCCAACGGTCTGCCAGCCCAGACGGCTCCGGGATCCGGCAGAGCGATCCGAGAAGGTCCGTGTCCGGCCAGCCGCCCCTGGAACAGGGCCTGCGGCCCGGCGGACCGCCAAGAGTTGTGGAGAACGATGGCAAGACGACGCAAGAAAATCGGTGAGATTCTCGTCAGTTGGGGCGTGATCGGGGAATCCGCCCTCGAAGACGCGCTCCGCTACGCGGCGGACAACGGTCGGCGGATCGGAGAAGCCCTGGTCGAGCTGGAGCTCTGCGAAGCGGAGGACGTGACCAAGGCCCTCGCCACCCAGTTCGGTTTCGAATACATCGACCTGGACAACCCGGAAATCCTCGACAAGCGGACGGTCCTGGACCTGATGCCGGCCAAGCTGATCATCGATCACCAGGTGCTTCCGGCGGCCCTGGAAGGCAACCGCCTGAAGATCATTATTTCGGACCCGCTGGATCTGGAAACCCTGGACCTGCTGCGGTTTCGCCTGGCCAGGGACGTGGTGCCCGCGCTGGCTCCCCTGAGCAAGATCAAGCGTTACATTGAGACGTTCATCCAGGGGCAGGATGACCGCGAGATAAGCAAGACCATCGCCTCCATAGACTCATCGATCGACCTGGACCAGCAGGATGGAAGTGAGCTGTCGGATGACGACGATCCGGACGCTCCGGTGATCCGGCTGATCGACATGATCATCGGCGAGGCGGTGCGGGGGCGGGCGAGCGACATTCACATCGAGCCGATGGGCGACCGCGTGCGGGTGCGGTACCGAATCGACGGCGTGTGTCACGTGCGGGACGATGTGCCCAAGAACATCCAGAACGCGGTGCTCACGCGACTGAAAATCATGTCCGGCATGGATATCGCCGAACGCCGGGTACCCCAGGACGGCCGTATCAAGAAGCGATTTGGCTCCAAGGACATCGATTTTCGCGTCAGCGCGTGCCCGGCCTACCACGGGGAAAGCGTGGTGCTGCGGATTCTGCGCCCGGAATCCGCACAGGTGGGTATTCAGGCCCTGGGTTTCGAGTCGGATAATTATGAGACGTTTCTGAGGATTATCCGGCGTCCCAACGGCATTTTCCTGGTCACCGGGCCGACCGGCTCCGGCAAGACGACCACGCTCTACTCGGCGCTGCAGGAACTCAACCGGCCGGACAAGAAGATCATCACCGCGGAAGACCCGGTGGAGTACAACTTCACAGGGATGAATCAATGCCAGGTCCGAGAGGAAATCGGGCTGAGCTTCGCGCGAATCCTGCGGGCCATGCTTCGTCAGGCTCCCAACATCATCCTGGTGGGTGAGATTCGTGACCGCGAAGTGGGAGATGTCGCGATCCAGGCGGCCCTGACCGGCCACCTGGTCTTCAGCACCCTGCATACCAATGACGCTCCGTCCGCGATCACCCGTCTGATCGACATTGGCATCAAGCCGTTCCTGGTGGCCAGCGCCATCCAGGCCATTATGGCCCAGCGTCTGATCCGCCTGATCTGCAAGGACTGCAAAGCGGAGGACCCGACGCCCGACAAGTTTGTGCTCCGGCAGTTGGGTTTCACAGATCGGGAGCTGGAGAACCGGACGCTGTACAAGGGGGCAGGGTGCAAAAGCTGCGGCGGGACGGGCTACCGCGGACGACAGGGCATCTTCGAGATGCTCACGATGACGGCGGAGCTGCGGGAGCTGGCGTTCAACCGGGCTCCGGCCTCTCAGTTGCGCAAGGCTGCTCGGGCCGCCGGCATGAGGACCCTGCTGGAAGACGGGAAAATCAAGATTCTTCGAGGAGTCACCACCGCGGAGGAAGTAGTCCGCATCACCCAGGCCGAGGGGCTGGTGGGAGAGCCGGACGAGGAACAGTAGGAGTCGGCCGCCGCGACGCGCGGCGGATCGGACCGGACCAGCGGCGCCGGAATGCCGCGTGAGTAGCAACGCATGGCTTCACTGCATATTGACCGATTGCTGGAGACGGTGATCAAGCAGGGGGCGTCCGACCTTCACCTGACAGTCGGCCAGCCTCCGGTCATCCGCCTGCACGGGCACCTGCGCTGTCTGGAGACGAAGGTGCTGGAGCCGGAGGACACGACCGCCCTGATGAAATCGATCACCCCCGAGCGCAACCAGCAGGAGATCCAGGAAGAGGGCGGTACGGACTTCGGGTTCGCCTTCACCGATGCCGGCCGGTTTCGCGTTTCCGTGTTCCGGCAGAAGGGGCACCTGGCTCTGGTGCTGCGGCTGATTCCCTCCCGGCTGCTGAGTTTTGACGAGATCGGCCTGCCGAAGATCTGCCGGGCCCTGTGCCGGCGTCCTCGCGGCCTGTTCCTGGTTACCGGGCCCACCGGGTCCGGCAAGACCACCACCCTGGCCTCGATGCTCAATTACATCAATATGAACTTCGACCGGCATATTGTGACGGTCGAGGATCCCATCGAGTATTACCACAACCACAAGAAATCAATCATCAATCAGCGCGAGGTCGGCGTGGACGTGCCCAGTTTCGCCGAGGCCCTGCGCCGCGTGCTGCGGCAGGATCCGGACGTGATTCTGGTGGGCGAGCTGCGTGACCTGGAGACCATGGAGTCGGCCATCCGGGCCGCCGAGACGGGCCACCTGGTGTTCAGCACCGTGCATACCACCGGCTGCCAGGGTACGGTGAACCGCATCATCGACGCCTTCCCGGTGGACCAGCAAGAGCAGATTCGCGTGCAGCTTTCCACCAACCTCATTGCGGTGCTTTCGCAGGCCCTCTGCCCCCGACTCCCCAAGGGCATGGTGGCCGCCTACGAGTTCATGGTGGTCACGCCGGCCATCTCCAACCTGATCCGCGAGAACAAAACCTACCGCGTGGATTCCGCCATTCAGACCGGCAAGAAGTACGGCATGCAGTTGCTGGACGAGCACCTCTGGTCCCTGTACGCCGAGGGTAAGATCGATGCGCACGAGGCCATCGACAAGAGTCGCCGCCCGGGCGATATGCAGGACAAAATCGACGCGCATCGCCGCGGGCAGGCCATCACGGGCGAGGGGGATGACAAGAAGCGGCTGGACGACGACGACATTCTCCGGTCCTGACAATCCCGGCAGTCGGATGCGGCGATCGGCAGGCGCAGACGGCTGGAGACCGCAGTCATGAGCAAGACCTATAACCCGGATCAGTTCCGCGGGCAGAAGCTCGGGCGGATCCTCATCAAAATGGGCAAAATCCGCCGCCCGGACGTGCATGAAGCCCTGGAGATCCAGAAGCGGCAGAAGGGCCCCATCGGGCGGATTCTGGTGGACATGGGGCGGATCACGGAGGAAGACCTTACCACCGCGCTGGCTCTTCAGGCCGGCATGGCGATCGTCAACCTCAATGAAATGGACGTTGCCGCGGAGATCATCCATCTCATCCCGGCCCAGATGGCCACCACCTACCGGGTCGTCCCCTATGATTATGACCCCGGCTCGAACACCCTCCGCATCGCCATGGCCAGCCCGGACAATTTCCAGGCGACCGACGACCTGTCCACCCTGATGGGCTACAACGTACGTGCGGCCATCACTCCTCCCGAGACCCTTCAGGCGGCCCTGGACCGGTACTATCCCGAGGATGCGGCCGACTCCATCACGGGGTTGATTGATGAGATTTCCAGTGACGAATCGCTGGCCAGGTTCGAGGGCCGCGGCGCCAGCATTGATCTGGACGAGCTGAAAGAGCTGGCCGACTCCAACCCCGTCAAAAAGCTGCTGAACCTGGTGCTGCTGCAGGCCATCCGGGACAAGGCGTCGGACGTTCACTTTGAACCGTTCGAAGGCGAGTTCAAAATGCGGTACCGGATCGACGGCGTGCTCTACGAAATGGTGCCTCCGCCGCGTCACATCGCCCCGGCCATCGCCTCCCGCATCAAGGTGATGTCCAACCTGGACATCGCGGAGCGGCGCCTGCCCCAGGACGGCCGCATTGAGCTGGTCGTGGGCGGCAACCCCGTCGATCTGCGGGTGTCCGTGCTGCCGACCATGTTCGGCGAAAGCATCGTCATGCGCGTGCTCGATCGGGCGAACGTTTCACTGGATCTGGATCGCATCGGCATGCGGGACGACGACCTCGTCACGTTCCGCCAGCTCATCCGCAAACCCAACGGCATCATCGTCAACACCGGCCCGACCGGGTCCGGTAAGACGACCACGCTTTACGCCTCCCTGGCCGAGCTGAACAAGCCGGACGTCAAGATTCTGACCGCCGAAGACCCCGTGGAGTATGACATCGACGGCCTGATCCAGTGCCAGATGCGGTCGGAGGTGGGCATGACCTTCGCCCGGGCTTTGCGCAGCTTCCTGCGTCAGGACCCGGACATCATTCTGGTGGGGGAGATCCGTGACCTGGAAACGGCACAGGTCTCTGTACAGGCTTCGTTGACCGGACACTTGGTATTCACCACTCTGCACACGAACGACGCGCCGTCCAGCGTTGCGCGCCTGCTCGATCTGGGACTTGAGCCGTTCCTGATTACAGCGACGCTGGAAGCAATTGTGGCCCAGCGGCTCGTCCGGCGGATTTGTGCCAACTGCAAGACCGAGTTCAAGCCGTCGGAAGAGATGCTTATGGAACTGGGCCTTCGGCCCGAGGATGTGGGCAACCGCAAGCTCTACTATGGCCGGGGTTGTGATTACTGCAACAACACCGGCTACCGCGGACGGATGGGGTTGTTCGAGATCATGACCCTGGATGACCACCTGCGGGAGATGATCATGCGGCATGCGTCTTCGAACCTGCTTCGGATCGAGGCGGTCAAGCGGGGCATGCGGCGGCTGCGGGAGGTGGGTCTGCTGGGCATTTACGACGGTCTGACGACCATTGAAGAGGTTGTCAAGGAGACCATTTTCGACGAGGCGTAGGGGCGGGCCGAGGATCATCGGAGACTGGGCGCCAGGAGCGAGGGCGAGACATGCCGACGTTCATGTTTGAAGCCATGAATCAGGCCGGCGAGGCGGTCAAAGACGAGATCGAAGCCGCGTCGAACGAGGATGCGCTGGCGCGTATCCGGGCCATGGGGTTTTTCCCCACCCGGATTCGCCAGAAAGGCGGCAAGAAGAAGGCGCCGACGGGTCCGGTGGCCAAGAAAAAGGCGGCGGGCGCCGGCGGGATCGGGAAGGTCAGCACCAAGACGGTCACGCAGTTCACACGGCAGTTGTCCACCCTGCAGGACGCGGGTCTGCCGATTCTGCGTTCGTTGCGCATCCTGGAGCAGCAGCAGAAGCCCGGTCTGCTCAAGAACATTCTGCGGCAGGTCGCCGACGACGTGGAGGGCGGCAGCACGCTCTCGGAGGCGTTTGCCAAGCATCCCAAGGCGTTCAACCGCCTGTATGTGAACATGGTGGCGGCGGGAGAAACGGGCGGTGTGCTGGACGTGATCCTGCTGCGTCTGGCCGACTTCATGGAGAAGGCGCAACGGCTCCGGCGCAAGGTCGTGGGCGCCATGATCTATCCGACGGTGGTCATCACGTTCGCCGTGGGGATCGTCACCGGAATCATGATCTTCGTGGTGCCGAAGTTCCAGGAGATCTTCAAGGACTTCGGGGTGGAACTGCCGGGAGTGACCGTGATGCTCATAGGCATCTCGGACTGGTTCGTCAACGGCCGGCCGCCGGGCTGGGCGGTGGTGCTGCTCAGTCCGCTGGGGTTCTTCCTGCTCATCAAGCTGCTCAAACAGTCCAAGGGCGGGCGGATGGCGGTCGATACGGTGGTCCTGAAGCTGCCGATCATGGGTCAGATTCTGGAGAAGACGGCGGTCGCCCGTTTCACGCGGACCCTGGGCACTCTGATCAGCGCGGGCGTGCCCATTCTGGAGGCGATCAACATCACCAAGGAGACCTCTGGCAACGAGGTGTATGCCAAGGCCCTGGGCAACGTGCACGATCGCATCCGCGAGGGCGACAGTTTTGCCGCGCCGCTGCGGGCGGCCAAGGTGTGCGACGGCATCGTCGTGAATATGATCGACGTGGGCGAGGAGACCGGCGAACTCGACAAAATGCTCATGAAGATCGCCGACAACTACGACGAGGAAGTGGAAACCCTGGTGGGCGGCCTGGTGTCCCTGTTGGAGCCGGTGATGGTCGTGATCCTGGGCGTGCTTGTGGGATTCATTGTGATTGCCCTGTTCATGCCCCTGGTTTCGCTGATTACCTCGATGTCCGGCGACAGCGGCGGAGGCGGAGGCGAGTGATCCGGCCTGCGGACAGGCTCTTGTGTGAAAAGGACGGCGCCATGCGTAGTGACAAGACAATGACGGTTTTCCAGCCCGCCCGGACGCGCCGACGCGCCCGCCGCGGCGGCTTCACCCTTGTCGAGCTGCTCACGGTCGTATCCATCATCGCGCTGCTGATCTCGATCCTGGTGCCCTCGTTCAGCAGCGTCCGCCGGCAGGCCAAGGTGGCCGCCACCCGGACGACCATCCGCGCGCTGGATGGCGGCTGCGAATCGTTCCGGGCGGAGAGCACCATCGGCGGGGCCTATCCGCCATCGTGTAGCGATAACAGCACGGGCGGTAAGGACGACCACTGGAGGATCGCCAACCCGCTGTACACGGGCAGCGGTTCGGCGCTGGCGACGACTCACGTGGCGGGAGCGCAGCTTCTTGTGTTCGCCATGCTGGGCGCGGACAGGCTTCCGGAAGGCACACCCGGTTTCGTGGACTACAACCGTCAGAACGGCTGGTGGGACGATCAACATGCGAGCAGCCCCAGCGACGTGTCCGGCGCCTACTGCCTCAAGGCGGGTGAGCCGATGCGACCTCGCTACGGCAGCATGGTCGATCCCAACACGACAACCAGAACCTGCCGGCAGTTGGTTGCGTCGAGCAGAATGGCCCCAACAACTGTCGTCAGCGAGTCAGACGCCACCTGGCCCAATTTGTCGACGAATCTGGCCGCTTCGCCCGGCTCGGCCTGGGATCTGCCCGTCTTTGTGGACAAGTTTGACAACCCGATCCTCTATTATCGCGCACGCCGGGGAGCGACATTGATAGTGACGGATCTCAACGAGAAGCCGCCGAAAGTCGGTATCTACGACTGGCGAGACAATGAGCATCTGACGAACAAGGCACCGAAAGGTGAACACAAGTTGCAGACCCCAGAGGGCTTCGCCGCGTTCATCCTGGATCCGTCTGTCAGCGCCCGACCGGCGCCATACAACCCGGACCGTTTCCTGCTGATTTCTCCGGGGCCCGACGGTCTCTACGGCACCAAAGACGACGTCAAGAACTGGGGGAAGTGACCATGCGACCCCCACAGTCGTCGATCCGACGTTTCTTCACCATGACAATGCCTCCCGTGGCGCGCGGGTTCACCCTGACGGAGGTTCTGGTCGTGGTGGCGATTCTCGTCATCCTTCTGGGACTGGTGGTGGGCATCGGCTCGTGGGCGGTCGAGAACGCCCGTGCCCGCGATACCCGGACCCTGCTGTCGCTTCTGGACACCGCGGCCGAGCAGTTCAAGGAGCAGAGCGCAAGCACCCTCGGCCGAATCCAGGAGTTCGCCGTTCGGTACGGCGGCTATCCGCCCGATGAGCTGGACGCGTTTCTGGATATCCGCAACGCAAGCGACGGCTTGACGGGCAAGAGAATCAGCCGCGAGGTGTTTGCCCTGAAAGACTGGCCCGAGCACTACCGCGACATCCGGGCCATGAGCCTGGCCATCCGGCATGTGGGTGGCAGTCCCGATGCCGAGGCCACACTGGATCAGATTGACTCGCGCTTCCGGGCGGAACTGCTTGCCCCGACCGACACCTGGCACGTGAATGGGGACAACAGTTTCGACGAGCCGCTGGAGTATTTCCTGGATGCCTGGGGGAATCCCCTGGCCTATTTCTCCACCCGGAACGTCAGCGGTGGGTCCTCGTCCAATCATGCTCGGGTCTCCGGCTACCTGATCCGGGGCTTCACGAACGGCCGGCCCGTCTTCGTTTCGTACGGTCCGGACGGCGCGGAGCAGCAGCCGGACAGTGATCTCTTGAAAACCGGCGTTGCCCAGGATCTGCTGGGAGACTTCGAGGACGACGAGAAGATCAACAACAAGTACAACCACGACAATCTTTACAGTATCGAGGGGCTGGGCAAGAAGCTGGTTCAGCCGTAGCAGGATATCGTGATGCGCGCCGAACGTGACAATCCGATCCGCGAAGCGAGACGACAAGACGCCGTTTGCGGACGCGGCGCGTTCACGCTGGTCGAGCTGCTGGTGGTCGTGGCCGTCATTCTGCTGATCTTGGGCATCGTCGGGCCGGGCGTCACGAAAATGTGGGACCAGCGGCTGGAGTCAGAGGCCCAGACCATTCTCTCCGGTGCGATTCGATCCACGCAGATGCAGGCCCGCACCCATGGCGAACGGGGCTTGTTTTTCTATATGGACGGCAACGAGCAGAAGATCATTCCCATCGTCCCCGCCCGCAAGGTCGAGATCCAGGGCTCGTCCGAGACCGACCAGCTTAACGTCGTGGCCGACGTGTTCGAGGTCACCAGCGGGATGATCTACCAGATTCCGTCGCCGTTTCGGGTCTGCCCGCGGAACGTGCATGCCTGGAGTGACTGGGGGGTGAACAACAGGGACGTGTTCGCGTCCCCGCCCACCACGGGCAACGCCAACCAGCGACACTGCAATTTCTTCTCGTTGATCTTTGGCCCGGACGGGCGCCTCCGCGTCGGGCGAAACGTGCTGATCTACGATGCGGATTTCATTTGGAATGACCCTGACAAGCTGCGGAAGGACCGCACCGGCCTGCTGGCCCCCAGCGCCAGGCCGACCGTCCGGTTCTACGGCGCGAAAGGCACCCCGGAGCCGTTTCCCACGCCCTTCGGCGGCTCCGTCCCGCGGATCGAGAAGCTGGTGGCGACCAACGTGTCCGGCGGGGTGACAGCGCTGAACTTCCCGTGCGTGGACGGCGTGCTTCTGTACGACGCCACGTACTACTGGGACTTGCCGGACGCCAATGCCCGGCGAGACTTCTTGCGGAGGCGGGCCATTCCGTTCTACGTCAGCCGACAGAGCGGCGACATCGTGCGGGGGCGGATCGGTGGGGATGGGTGAGTGAGGGTCGGCCGCCCCGGCGCGTCGGGACGGCCCCGGAAGCCCGGGCGAATTGGGGACTGGAGACTGGAGAGACCGGCTGGAAAGCCATGATGCGGAACGCAAGCGTCACAACTCGTGCTGCCGGCCGGCGGGTCCGCCGGGCGTTCTCGCTGGCCGAGCTCATGATCGCCGTGGTCATCCTCGGAGTGGGGCTGCTGATGGTGGCCAGCATGTTTCCCATCGCCTGGACCAAGGCCCGCGACCAGGTTGAAGAAACGAACGTCGGCAACGCCGTGGCTTTCGCTGAGGCGATCGTGAGCATGAAGGTCCGGGTGGCCCCGCTCACGCAGCAGGGCGAGGTGATGCGGCGCACGCCACCAGAGGACTGGGACCCAGGCTGGAAACAATCGGTGCATGAGCTCTTCGAAAAAGGCGTTACCAGCTTCCTGGGCGACATCGGCATTTTTCCCGGGGACATTCGCGAATACGGATACTTCGGGACCGACACGCGCGTTCACCCTCTGAACGCGTACAACATGGCCGCCAACCCGGCCGCGTACGAATCCGCCGCCGCCGGCATCGATTGGCTGCCCGCGCTGACGAACGAGGTGTTCGTCCCCGACGAGCCGCATCTGCTGGAGACGGCAGACGCAGACGCCATCAGCCGGTCACAGGGCGTTCGCCGAGTTCCCGAGCCGCTGGTGTTCCTGGAGGACCGGTTCCTTCCCGCCCTGCCCCTCAAACTGGACCCGAGCGATCCTAACGCAAAGCCGTCGAACGCGTCGCACCAGGCCCTGATCATCGATAACTGGTTTGCCAGGCTCCGCGGCCGCCGCTACGCCTGGGCAGCCCTGGCCCGGCTCAATAACGCCGACGAACGTAGCACGGACCTGGAACAGGAGGGTGTGACGTACGCACGGTACGACCTTCCAACGGGCGAATTCCTGCCCAATCCGGGCAGTTGGGACGATCCGCGGGTCTTCACCGTTTACTGCGTGAGCCTCCGCCGGACCCAGGGTGGATCGCGGTTCCCACGGCAGGAGTTCCGGAATGGCGAAGGCCAGGACTGGCCGCCCGTCATCCCGGACGGCAAGCTGATCAGTCCGAAGGCCATGCCGGCCGAGTTCGACACGGTTCTGCCGACGCCCTGGCGAGTGCAGGTGTACGTGCCGAATCCCGTCGACACCACTGACGACACGGCCGTTCGCGGGTTGCCGGGCGAAGTCGTCGTGAACTCCGAGGAACTCGCATCGGATCCCGGGCCGGGAAAGATCGTCATGCAGATCCTTCCCCGCGGCGCCTGGTTCATTGACGAACTCAGCGGCCAGGTCTACACCGTCACCCGCCGCCGACTGTACGGCCATGACCGCCGGGCGATCCTGACCGTGGACAAGGAAATCACCGAGCAGGAATTGACGCCAAAGGGGCGCGACTACGATCCGAATATTGACCGCCTCCGTACGGTCTGGGTGTACCCGCCCCCGGTTGAGGCTGGGCGGATCGGTGAGGAACCGGTTTTTGACGGTGTTCAGCCGGTGATCAGCATCGAGACCCGGACGCTCGTGGTCCGGCCGTCGTCCTGATTGGGCCGCGGGCCGTGGGGGTGGTCCGCGCAGCGGGTCCGGGAAGCGGCCGACAGAGCGTTGAATGGGACCGGGCTGCTGGGCCGGTGGCGGCCGGGTCCGATACGTTCGGCCCATGCGGGTCTGTCAGACCTGTATGGACCGACACTTGTTTGGGGCAGACAATACGAATGCCATGACGCGACGAACGTCACAATCTGTTGTGAACGCGACGCTTACAACGACCGTCCGCCGTCGATCGGGCGCGTTCACCCTGGTGGAGCTGGTCGTGGCCATCGGCATTCTCGTGATGATGATGACCATGGCCGGCACGGTTTTCAGCCTGACCTTGCGCTCCACCGGCCAAGCCCGGGCGCTGACAAGCCTCAGTGAGCGGCTACGGATGTACGAGCGCACCATGCAGGAAGACCTGCGGGCAGTCCGGCCGGGCTCATCCATGATGGCGCTGGAGTGCCGCCAGGTGTGGGTCCACTGGACCGACGTACAGAGGAACCTCTATCCGTTGCCGAACAAACCGGTTGGCGCGGAGTTCCCCGGTGGCGGGGATCCCGAACGGATGGTGTGGGACGATGACGCGAAAAGGATGCGCCCCGAACTGCCGCGCGCGGATGTGTTGACGTTTTTCACCGCCCGCGAGGCGGCCAGCATGCGCGATCCGTCGCTGCGGTCCAGCCTGCAACTGGTTTCTTACGGCCACGTGAAGCCGGGCGACCTCAGCCATAGCGGTAGCGGAAGCAAAGACTGGATTCTTGATCCGGACGACTATTTCAAGATCGAGGAGCACTACGTTGACGCCGTGCCCCCGCCCTGGACGTTGCCGTCGGACAGGGCGTTGCCGCTGACGGCCAGTCAGTGGATGCTGGGCCGCCGGCAGGTGCTGGTGATGAACGTTGCGCCTTCCGGGGTTGGCTACGCCAGCTCGCTGTCTGAAGACGATCTGTTCGACGGCAAAAAGGACATCCTGGTGTTAACGTCGGGCCAGGACTTCGTCCAAGACGTGCTGCAGCCGATGACCACGAAGTCCGCGTGGCGTCGGCGGGCCAAACTGGACCTGAACCCGCCGGCAACGAAGGCAGACCGGATGGGCGCCTGGTTTCTGCCGAACTGCGCGTCGTTCAAGGTGGAATGGGCGCTGTCGACACCGAAGACGGCCTCCATTTTGCAGGAGCATCAGGAGGTGATCTGGGTCGATTCGGCCAGTGCGGACACCATGGGGAAGGTGGAGAGCGAACTGCAGACTCTCATCAATCGATACGACCCGGATGAACCCGAAGACAGAGCCAAGGCGGATGCGCTGGAGGGTCTGTGGCTCGATTTCTCGGAGCGGTTCATTCAGAACTACGGCGACCCGGACAAGCGGATCAGTTGGGTGGCGACGGACCCCGGTCCGTGGTCCGGCTCGCCGCCGCCGCCGGGCGAGCCCGATCCGTTCTTCCCGAAGGCGTTGCGGATCACGGTGGATTTGTACGATGATGCGGGCCGGCTGGACCGGCCGATTCGGCACACGATGGTGGTGCCGGTGGGTCCCGGATGAAGGAAACAAGACGAGCCATGACGGTTGCCCCAGCACAACCCTTCCGGCGAACGCAGGCTCGGCCGGTGCGCACCGGCGGACGGCCGCGCGGGACCGTCATGATCCTCGTGGTGGCGCTGCTGGGCATTCTGTTTGTGGCCGGGGCGGCGTTCCTCCAGAGCGTCACGTTCCAGGCCCGCACCGTGCGCGCCGACAAGGACGAACGCGCCGTGACGGCCGGGCTGGAAGCCATAGACGCCCTGAGTCGCGACCTGCTCACGAAGCGATGGCTCGACGGAGATGGCGCGCCCTACGTGCCGCCTCCCGACATCGACGACCCGATCAATCCCGGTTTGGATGAGTCGAGAGAGGTGGTTACGAAGGTGGGTGAGCGGCTACCGTATCGCCTGCAAGCCCCTGCCTACGGTGTATCGCTCGGACTGGACCCGTTGCTGGCATCGACGGAGCCGTTCGAGAGCACGGACGAGGGGCTCTACACGGTGCCGACCGACCTGAACCGGGCATTGCTCGGTTTCGAGCAGCCCCAGGTGCCTCAGTTGGACATCGGTCTGCCGCCGCGGATTGGAGACTGGGCTACGCGTATCGACCGGGCGCGGGCCCAGTGGGCGGGCGCGGCGAACTACCCGGAGTTTGACCCGGCGCCTGACCTGAGACTCTCCGACGCGGACGGTGACGGGGTCGCCGATTCGGTGGTCGTGGTGATCGGTGATCCCGCATCCACGACCGACCTGCAGCAGCAGGTGGGCGAGATCCTGGAACAGTGGTTTCCGGCGACTCTGCGTGAGTCGCTGGCGGAGCAGCTCCGGGCCTCGGACGTGCCGCCGGGCGACAATCGCCTGTACCTCAGTCTTCGGGTGATTGATCACGGCGGCATGGTCAATGCGACCTGCACGCATCCGTACCTGGTGAACGAGGTCATCAATGACTGGAACGATCCGCCGCGCGCGGCGAAGTTCAACCACGGGGAGTACCTCTACTTCACGCCGACGGCCTACCAGCCGGAGATCGAGGAACGGGCCCTGCGGTACCGCAACATTCTGCCCGCCCGGAGCCTGGCGGCCAGCGCGCTGCAGACGGAGCTGTACGGGTTTCGCAGCGATCCCAACCCGGTGACGCTGTACGCGTTTGCTCCCGGCGGCGGGGTCGGAGGCACGCTGGACAGCCACCGGTGGTGGCCGTTCGACCCGGACCTGGAGACGGGCAGCGGGCTGCGGTACCGGATTCTGTTTGACGCCTCCCCGACGGTGGGCGATCCGTACAATGCGGACGATGCCATGGCCTACGATCGCCGTCATCTGCTGACCACGGTCAGCTACGACGACCTGCTCATCCGCGGCGTGCGGTTCCCACGACACCCCGGCCTGGGCAACAACAAGTCCGGCCGGGACATCGTGGAGTGGATGCGCTCTTCGGATATGCGAGGCAAACCAGATTTGCGGCGATACCGCGACAACTACCCGGACACGCTGACCGGCGGCAGTCTGGGTGAGGAGTATCCCGATGACGGGAGTGATCCGATCGTTGGCGATGCCATCGACCCGCGCGTCGGGAGGCTGCAGCTCAGCATTCCGGATCTTGAGCGGTTTCTGCTGGACAAGGGCGGGCCGGGAACGACGATCGACAACTTCCGAACGCGGCTCAAGCTACCGGATCAATATCACTTTGTGGGGATGATTTACGACACGTTCTGGCTGATGCTGTGGAACCATCCGGACCTGGACGGCGACGGCACGTACACGCCCTGGGATTCAGCGAATCCCAAGACTACGGATGACTGGGAGCGCGCCCGCCTGGCCGCCTCGCTCACCGCGAACTTCATCGACTTCGCCGACAGCGATGACGAGCCGACGTATATCCAACTGCTCGATAATGACGGAAACCCCGTGCCCTACTACGCGATAGGCATGGAGCGCCAGCCGTACATCACGGAGGTTTACACGAACGTAGTGAAAGCACTGGACGGCGACGGTGTGGAGACGGGAGAGGCTGCGCTCACGTCCGTCTTCGCCCTCGAACTGTACAATCCATACACGACGCCCTTGAGCCTCGACGGCTACATCCTCACGGATGAATCCACGGTGTCGTCTCTCGAAACCGAGTATGGTGAGGTGGGCGTTCGACTCAACCGGATTTCCGACTTCCACCTGGACGGCATAACGATTCCCGCGGGCGGTTTTCAGGTGTTCCACGGATTCGGGACCGCCCCGACGATCCCCGGCGGGACGACGCCGGAGCCGATCGATGGAAATATCGCGTTTGATCACAATAGCATTCTCACGTTGCGACGCCAGGTGACGATTCCGGATGGCAGTGGTACTTCGCCAAAATATGACTACGCGGTTGATCGGATTGAGAGCGAGTCGAGTGCCGAGAGCTACACGCGCCAGGCTGAGAGTAGCCCGGGCGATTCGGGAAATCTGGGCAAACGGGGACACGCCGTGAGCCTTCAGAGGGACACGTCCATTGACGCGACCAAGACGCCCCCCGTGCTGAATTGGAGGTTCGTCGTACCGAGGCTGACGCGTTTCAACGCCGACGCCGGCCCCAGCGGGAACAGTATTCACACGCTGGGGCAGAACAACATGACCCTGCCGGATACGGTTGACGCCTCGATCCGTCCGGTGCAGGTGGATTTTGCGAACCGCGGCTCTCTGACTGCCGCCTATCCGACCACCGGCAGCCTTCTGTTGTTGATGCGGCACGCGAATGAACTCGATTTGACGAATGGGGCAAATCCCCAATCCGATCCGTTCAATCACGTGCTGTACAGGCGACGCGACGGAAACGGCAATCGGATTTCGGTCAAAGGCCTCATCCATGACTACGACCAGATCGACAACGGTCGGATGCCGGTGTTTGACGTGGGACTCCCCAGCGGGCCCGGCGAACTGGCCGGATCGCGGCCGTACTACCATAAGCTCAGAACCCCCCGCGACGGCAAAGCGCAAGGGGTGGAGGCCCTGCCGTGGGGGCAGTTCGTGTTTGACTACTTCACCGCTCTTCCACTCTACCGTAACTGGGAGCGCGACGACGACTTTGAGCAGCCCGCGGTGGATCAGGGCGGGCTGCGCGTGCGTGGCCGGATCAACATCGGCACCGCCTCGTGGAAGGTGCTGGCGGGCCTGCCGTTGCGGCCGCTGGACCAGTTTCCCGCGCCGTTCCAGAGCCGGATGGAGGTGTCGTATACCCGGGATCTGGGCTGGTCCATGAGCGCACTTCAGTCCGACTCCATACGGATCGGGCACGAGCTGGCCAAGGCGATCGTGGCGTATCGCGATGCCCGCGAGGTCCCGCACGACTGCAACGTCGGCGGCGGAACGGATTGCAGCTACGACTATCGCGACCGGGTGACGGAGAACCCGTCCACGCAATACCTGGCGGGCGTGCGACCGGGCCGCGGGTTCCTCACGGTGGGCGAATTGGCCAATATCCGGCGCGGCGCGGACAGCAGCAGCGGCAGCGGGCCCGGTGGGATCGCCCGGTTTGACTACGGCTCGGTGGGCAGCGTGGACGCGTCGGACAATCCGACCGAGGACTACGTGACGGCTGTCGGCCTGCTGGTGGGCCTGGGCGACTGGGTGACCACCCGGTCCCACGTGTTCACGATTTACGGAACGTTGCGGGGGCCGGATAGCGGGACCGACGAGTCGATCGCGGAGGCGGACGCCAAGGCCATCCGGTTCGAGGAGACGGTCAACCGGTTGCCGACGCTCTTCGATTCCCGCGCGCCGTTCGACCGCATCGGCGAGCGGTTCGTGGGCAAGTATGGCGGGGCACAGGCGGATTGATTGGGGAAGGGACGGAGGGACGGAGGGACCGAAGGATCAAGGGACCAAGGGACCGAGGGATCAAGGGACGGAGGGACCGGGGGACGGGGATAGAACAAAAAGCCGAAAGCGAAAACGGGCGCGACAGAGGGGCGGGCGGAGGACCGGATGGCTCCCGGCGCGCCGGGATGGATTCGCGGTTGTGGGGTCTGCCATGCGGATCATCCTCCCTGTGGCCTACAGCCCACAGTCTACGGTAAGGAGCTGGTCCCACCGAGACGACAGATCCCAGAACCTTTGACCCCTAACCCCTTCTTCCCTCGATCCCTCAATCCCTCGATCCCTTAGTTCCTTGATCCCTTGATCCCTTGATCCCTCGATCCCTTGATCCCTCGATCCCCTGATCCCTCGATCCCCTGATCCCTTGGTCCCTAGATCCCTCGGTCCCTCGATCCCTTGGTCCCTCGATCCCTTGGTCCCTCGGCCCTGGTTATCGGCACTCTGGCAAGACTCGTGTCCAGCGGCAGTTGCTTGGTTTTCGGCTCGTCGCGGGGAGTAGAACCGTTGTCCTGCAACGGGTATAATCGAATCTACGGAGGAAAGAGGTCCCGCCCGGGATGGGAGGCGAGTGCAACCGTTGCGTCAAGACCGGCAGACGCGGGCTGACACGTTGGTGTCAGCGGAGCAAGCCCCCTCACCGGCACAATACGGAGCGCATCATGAACGGCTACACCGGCAGACTTTCGGTACGCGGCACGCTTGTGGCCGCCGGAATCGTGGCGTCTCTACTGATCGGCACCGCCGTCGGGAACGCGCAGGAAACCGCGCTTCCCCTCGCGGAACCCTTGGAGCCGTGGGATCCGGACTACGGCCTCGCGCCGTTGATCCTGCCCGACACGCCGGACGCACCGCCCTTGGTCGCCGCGGATGATGGGCTCCGAGAGGAACTGGACTGCTACGAGCTGGGCACCGCGGGCGTCAACCCCAGCTTCTCCGGCACCTACATACTGCGCGGCAATCGGATTGACGTTCACGTGGACCGTGTGCTGCGCCGCATTCGCCCGGTGCTTCGCGTGGACACGCCCGGTGGCGCGAACGTGAAGCTGGGGTTTGTGGTGTACGAGAAGGCGCCGCTGGGCGCTCCGACCTGGACCCGGATCTGGTACGGCGAGCGCACGGTCTTCATGACGAACGAGGCGGCGCAGTATGAGTCGCCCGACATCGGGATCACCCTGCTTTCCACCAACAAGCACTACCTGGTTGCGGTGGCCTGGGAGACGCCGGCGGTCCGCTACTGGAGAGTGACGCAAGGCTCCGGTGCCGTGAACTACGGCGCTGGCTACGCATACGGCAGCGAAGCCAAGGACATCGCGGGCCTGCCGCCGGCCGAAACGCTGGCGTACGTGAACAGCCAGAACCGCTACGCCATGGACCTCTGCTTCACGCCCCTGCCCGGGGCATGCTGTCTGGGGTCCGTCTGCGAGGACCAGTACCTCATTACGCCGGACTTGTGTGCCGCGGTGGGCGGCGTGTTCTCGGCCCCCGGGTTGAGCTGCAAGGATATTACGTGCCCGCTGCCTACCGGGGCCTGCTGCAACTTTGGCGGCCAGGGCGGCTGTTACATCACGAGCGAGCCGTGGTGCGGATGGAACGACGGCACGTACGGCGGCCACGGCACCAACTGTGACGTCTGTGATCCGCCTGGCGCTTGCTGTCTCTTCGGCGGAGAGTGCGTGAACTACCTGACCGAATCGGAATGCGAGGCCCTGGACAGCACCGGCTGGACCGCCAACGCCACCTGTGCCGACGTGACCTGCCCCGTGGAGGGGGCTTGCTGCCCGAAGGCCGGCACCGGCTGCTACGAATGGAGCCCGGATCTGTGCGCCCTGACGCAGGGATTCTACCAGGGCAACGGGGTGCATTGCGAGGAGGGCCCGTGCGAGACGGCCATTGGCGCGTGCTGTTCCTACGACGGTTCGAGTTGCACTCCGAACGTCACCCGGTACGACTGCACGCGAACCACTCCGGGCGGTCTGGGCGGACACTGGCAGGGGGCCGGCACGCTCTGCACAACGGTCGAATGCGCGGAACGTGGGGCCTGCTGTGACGGCCTGAACTGTACGGAAACCACCCTCAGCACGTGCGACACCTACCCCAGCCGCATCTGGCTGGCCGGGGAGCGGTGCACGGGAAATCCGTGCCTGGACGGCACCGGCGCCTGCTGTGTGGATGGCGTGTGCTACGAGACCACGCAGAACGCCTGCTTCCTAGACTACGGGAGCTTTTATTCCGGGGCCACCTGTGCCGAGGTCGAGTGCGTGCCCACGGGCGCCTGCTGCCTGCCGGCCGGAGAGTGCCAGGTGGGGTCGATCAGTGAGTGCGATGCGGTTGGCGGCGCGTTCCAGGGCTTCGGCTCATCCTGTGAGATGCCCGGCATCTGCGAGCCCGGCGCCTGCTGCCTGCCCGGCGGTGGCTGCAGCGACTTGATCGACACCGCATGCGCAAACGCCGGCGGCAACTTCCAGGGCCTCGGCACGGCCTGTACCGATCCCGGCGTTTGCGAGCCCGGCGCCTGCTGCCTGCCCGGCGGTGGCTGCGGTGAGATGACCCCTGCGGAATGCACGGTGGAGGTGGGCGTTTACCAGGGGGCCGGCACGGCGTGCTCCGACCCCGGCGTTTGCGACCTCGGCGCCTGCTGCCTGCTCGACGGCGGCTGCAATGACACAACCGCCGGCGGCTGCCCGCCGACCCTCGGCTCCTTCCAGGAAATCGGCACCACGTGCGACACACCCGACATCTGCCCCACCTGCGACGACTACCCGGGCAAGGGCAACGGAGATTACACCGGGGACGGCGTTGCCAACTGGCAGGATGTTCCGTTCTTCATCGAATGCATGACCAACCCGGGCGAGATCGCTACGCTGCAGTGTCGGTGTGCCTTCGACTTCGACGGGGATCTGGACGTGGACATCGACGATTTCCTGGAGTTCCAACTGGTTTACTGCGTCTACTGTGGCTGCACGCCGTTTGACTATGACGACAACGGCATATTGGATGACGCGGACACGGCCGCCTTCGCCGATTGCTTGAGCGGACCGGACGCGTATCCGGACCCCCAACTGGATCCGGAGGGCCACCCGCAGAAGTGTCTTTGCGTCTTCGACGAGAACATGGACGGGGCCGTGGACCTGTTTGACTTCCACTGGTTCCAGCAGGAATACGGCGGCCCGTGACGCGGCCGACGGTCGTCGCAACGATTCGGTCCTGATCCGGCCCGGTGAGGCATCACGCCTCGCCGGGCCGTTCCGTTCTCAGGCGGGCCGGCTCGTTGCGGGCGGCCCCGGCGCCGAGCGCACATCCAGCGGCTCGTCGCTGCGGAGGTTGTCGGCCTGTTCGGCGGGGTCGTCGTCGCCGAATCGCCGGTCCGGGCCGGCGCATTCAAAAATCGGCACGCCGCCGTTCAACCGCACCCGTCGCTGGAACATGGGATCCTCGATCGCCGCGGTGAAGTACCGCACGGGCGTGCCCCAGGGGTCCCGGCACTGTGGCCGGCCATCCACGCTGAACAGCAGGGCTGGCGCCAGCGGTCGCAGATGATCCTTCGACGGCCGCACCGACAGCAGCATGGGCAACATGCGCTGCATGTCGCCGTCCGGCCGGGCGGGCGGAAACACGCCGCACGCCTGGCCATACGCCCGCACCGAGCGATCCAGGGCCGCCAGCATGACGGCGGCCTGCCGGCCTTTCGCCCGGTCCAGCACGTACTGGTACCATCCGGCGGTGACGGACAGAGTCAGCGCCAGAAGCCCTACCACCAGGAGCAACTCCACCACGACGGCCACTCCACGCCGCCGGCGCCGCTGTTGCATCGCCGCCTGCATGGTCCGGATTATCGGTCGGCCCGCCCGGAGGGCAAGCGTCCGGCGCGGTCGGCCGCCTCATCGGGCCTTGGGGAAGGGGCGGATGGTGGTCAGCAGGGCCGGCAGCAGCACCAGGTCCGCCGCGAGGGCGGCCGTCATCGTGAAGCCCACCAATCCGCCGAAATACGCGGTCGGCAGAAACTCCGAGAGCACGAGAATCCAGAAACCGGCCGCGATCATCAGGGTCGTGAACACGCATGCTCGTCCCACGCTGCCGAGTGCCTGGACGGCAGAAGCCGAGTAGTCGCCGGTCTCGCTCAGCGCGGCCCGGAAGCGCCAAAGATGATGCAGTGTGTTGTTGACCGTGATTCCGAACGTGATGGACAGCATCATCGCCGTCGTCATGTTCACGGGAATGCCCGACCAGCCCATGATCCCCAGGCAGAACACCATGGGGAACACGTTGGGAATGACCGCCACCAGAACCACCGTCACGGAACGCATCAGCAGGATCATCACCAGCAGTACGATCGGCACGGTGATGGCCAGGGCCCGGTACGAATCACGCCCCATTCCGTCAATGAGCTGGGCGTAAAAGCAATACAGCCCCGTCACCTCCACCCGGAAGCCCGGCCCGAACGCCCGCTCGGCCATCCGGCGGACGCCGTCGGCCATACGCAGCTTGTCCGGCGCGGACACCTGGCTTTCGAAGGCCCGGAACTGAATGCGCATGGCCGTCCCGTCTGCGTTGAGAAACGCCCGCAACGGGTTCTCGGGGCCGCCCGCGGCGCGAATGAGGGCCAGGCGCATCCGCAGGTCGATCGCGGAATGCGGCAGATCGGCACCGAACAGCGTCAGCAGGTCGCCCACCGATTGTGCCTTGCGGATGGGCTCGAACTGACGCACCACCTCGGCGGCGAAGGCTTCGGCCGTCTGAAGCGTCTGCGGCGTCAGGACGGCGCCGCCGTCCGCGGTCCGGATGACCACTTCCATCGATCCGACCGGCGCGAAATGATCGCTGATGAAGTCGTACGATCGTCGCACGGAACTGTGGGGCCGGAAGTTGTCGAGGAAGTCGCTCTTAAAGCTCAATCGGCCGATGCCCGCCGCGCAGAGCGCGGTCGCCGCCGCGAACAGGCCGAACACCCGCCATCGGTTCCGATCCGACCAGGCCCCCACGCCGCGCAACCAGCGGGGCAGGTGTGTTCGCGCCGCCGGCGAAGGAGCGCGCCAGGCGATTTGCTCCAGACCACACAGCGCGATCCCCAGCGACCAGGCCAGCCCGAACACGATCAGCGCGCCCAGCAGCCGCACGGGCGAGATGGACGATGTGCCGAGTGCCCCGAACCCGGCGGCCGTCGTGGCCGCCACGGCGCAGCAGGGCGCAAGCATCCGCCCCAGGGTCCGCGCCGCCGGGTCCCGTCGGGTGCCGCGCGGGTTGGACAGGTGGATTTCCTCCGCGGCGGCGGCCAGATGGACGCATGCAGCCGCGGACAGCACGGCCACCAGAATCACGATCATCTGCGTGATCAGCGATGTCACCCAGCCGAACACGACCGCCACGCCCAGCGTGCACAGCGTGGCGGAGGTCCCCACGAGCACCGCATACACCATCGGGGCCGCCCGGCGGAAGACGATCCACAGCGTCGCGCAAAGCAGACCGAACGCGGCCAGCGAGAACACCAGCAGATCGCGCTGGACGTAGTCGAACAGGTCGATCAGCGTGACGTACGGGCCGGCGAGCACGATGTGGGCTTCCGGGTGCGCGGACTGTGTCTCGGCCGTCAGCGCGCGCAGGGCGGCGACGGTGCGTTTGCGCGCGTCGCCGGACTGCTCTTCACCGGCGATCTGGATCACCACGGCCGCGGCCGTGTGGTCCTGGTTGATGATGTTGTCCAGAAACAGCGGGTGCGACCAGATCCGCTCGCCCAGCAGGGCCCGCACGGCGCCCGGCACGTTGGCGATGGAGAGAACCTGCTGCACGGACGGAAGGGCCGCGGCCTTCTGGCCGATCTCCGCCAGCAGCGCGACGGATTCCGGCGACAGCACGTCCCGCGCCTCGATGGCGATGATCGCCACCTCGTCGTTGCCGAACTCCTCCGTGAACCGGCGGAAACGCAGATACGACTCGTCGTGGCCGGCCACGAACGATTCGATCCGGTAGTCCTCGCGCAGGCCCGGCTTCACCAGCAGCACAATGGACGCCAGCGTGGCCGCGGCCGCGACAAACAGCGCCGGGCGTGCCCCTTTTTGAATCCGGTAAATCCAGCGCGGCACGGTCACCCCCGCACCCGGGCTATTCCGGCCGGATGCCCGTGGACGTGGCCAGCCCGGTGAACCGCCGCGTGCCCAAGGCGGCCTGGGGGAGGCCTTCCGGCCAGGCGGTCAGCGAAATGCCGAAGTCGTCGTCGATCTCGTCCAGCTCGAATGTGATCCCCACGTACCAGCGCGGCAGCTTGCGGATCAGCGCAATGGTGAACTCTTCCGTTTTTCCGCGCTCCAGGTCGAAGCTTTCACGCAGGGCGATCGTGTACTTCTCGCTCAACTGGTAGTTCACCCCGCCGCCCAGGAGGTTCGACTGCGATTCCTCGATGAAACGATATCCGATCACGTAGCCCAGGCGCGGCTGCCGCTCGACGGCCAGCGACACATTGAACACGTCCAGCTCACCGTCATTCATGTCATAATTCGCCTCGGTGGCCAGCACGGTCGAGTCGCTGATCCGCCAGAGCAATTGGCCGTTCACGTAATTGCGGGACAGGCTCGTCTCCGGCCGCGTGGGCGACACGAACCCGTTGGTATACTCGATGTTCGGCGCGTCGTTGAAGACGCCCATTTCCAGATCCAGCGTCACCAGATCCACGGTGCGTTGGCGCCCCGGCTCGCCCCGTCGGGTCTGCCACCGCTGCCGCACCCCCACGGTGACGCCGTCGAAATCGTCGATACCCTCGATGGTCTCGTCGAAAAGGAACTGCTCACGCGAATCCCGGTTGGAATGGGCGCCCCAGGCGGTGATGTCCGGCTTGATGATGTGCCGGATGCCCGTTACGTCAAAAAGCCGGGATTTCGCTTCTTCGAAAACGCGCCAGAAATACATGCTGCTTCGCAGGCCGTACGTGCCGAACACCCGCGAAAGGTTCCCGCTCTCGATGGAATCGTCCCAGGTCGTCCCCCGGATGGACCCGAAGGGCACCACCCGCAGCGGCCCGACATCCAGCGGGAACCCGATCTCCTGCCGGGAATCGGCCCGCAGGGTGCTGCCCGAGCTGTCCTGCCGGCCGTAGTGAAGGTTCTCCCAGAGCGTCTGCTCGGCGAAGCGGTAGCGAACCACGCCGGCCCGGTTCTCGCTGTACAACGTACCCGCACCGCCCAGCGGCTGGCCGATCAGCCGGAACGCCACATCCGGCAGATGCTCCGTCTCCGTGTAGAAGTCCAATATGTGGAAATTCGCCAGCGCGGTCAGGGCCCAGTGGTTCCGCTGCTTTTTGAGGTAGACCAGAGTCTCCTGTTCCTTGCCGACGTCGAACTCCCGCTCGAAGTATTCCTCCAGAAACCCGGCGTCGCTGACATAGGAGCCTTCCAGCGTGAGCTGCCAGTCGTCGGGCAGATACTGTCGGTGTCGCCAGGTGGCTCGGCCCCGGTTGGCGTCGGGCGGCGTCTCGTCCCGATAGGGCCCCAGCGTATCCTTGCCGCCGTCGTTGATGTAGTATCCGCGGAACAGCCCGAACGAGTTCTCGAACTCGTAGTCCGCATCGATCCCCGCGCCGGGACCGCGCCGGGTGTACTCATCCAGACGCAGCGACGCCGTCATGCCCTGCGGCCGCTTCAGCCCGAGCAGGGAAAACAGGTCCCACTGCGTCTCCACCTCTGCCCCGAAGTTCCCGCTGTATCCCGTGCGGAACCGCCGCAGCGGCGTCACGTCCTCTTCCAGATCGCCCTGCACGTATGGCCAGTACAGCAGCGGAATGTCCATGATGTTGAACGTGGAATGCGAGATTTTGAATCGTCCCGCGCGCGGGCCCGTTACGTCCCCGGCCAGGCTGCGGGGCGTCCGGTCCTCGAACTCGATCTTCGCTGCCCCGACGTGGTAGTGCGGCGTGTAGAACTCGTCCGTGGACAGTCTGGCGTTGTAGGCCGTCCATTCCGTCGAAGACAACTGACGGACCCGGTCCGCCCGGACGTAGATCGGCACGTCGCGGGTCGGGGCCGGCATGAAGGCCACCGGATCCAGAATCAGGGCCCGATCGTTCTGAAAATCAAAATACAACTGCGACGCCCGGATCGTCCGGTCGCCGTAGGAGAGAATCACGTCGCCCTCCAGGTATCCGGCCTCCACCTGACCGGTGGAAGGCAGCACGGCATCGGTCGACGAGTCCGGCTTCGGCAACGCGCCCGGGCCGGGCAGGGGCCCCAGCGAGGAATCGGTCTCCGAGGGGCCGGGACGTTCGCGGCTGTCGGGTGTCGGCAGACTGCCCGGCTTGCCCGCACTCAGCAGGTACAGCACCGCCGCATCCGCCCGGATCTCCACCGTGTTGAGGCCCATGGGATCGCCGCGCGACACAAACACGTCGCCGATGGCCGTGACCACAACACGGCCGGTCTCCTGCTGCACGGCAAGGTGCTGGGCCCGATAGGACACCAGCGGACGAGCGACGGGCTTTTCCGATTCGCCCGCCCGACCCAGCTCCACCACGGTTACGGGCGAGGGGGCCTCCGGCAGGCCGGCGGCCATGCCCTTGGCGGCTCGGGCCCGGATGCGCGCGGCTTCCTCGTATACGGGCATGGTCTGTGAAGACTGATGCGTCTTGCGGTCGGCCGAGACGATGACCTTGCCGAAGCTGTTGAGGGTGGCGAACAGGGCGGGGCCCGTCGTGGCGGTTCCGGCAGGCTCAATGACCCGGGCGTCCCGCCAGAGAAAGATTTCGAAAGCGTTGTACCGCCGCCCCTCAAACTCACGCCGAGTCATCCAGGCGACAGCCTCCCGGGCCCGCAGCCGGCGGCGGCCCATGTGCAGCTCGAAGCCGCCGACGACGTGGATGACCTCGCTGCCGTCATCTTCCGTCCACAAGTAGACCAGGTTGCCGAAGAACTCCACGTCCTGGTCACTGATACCGGGCGGCAGCAGGGGCTCGTCCACCGTGTCGCTCAGCGGCACAAGCGGTTGAGCAAGCAGCGGGCCGGTGCCGAACAGCAGGACCAGCACGCCAGCCAGTATGCAGATTGTTCGCATGAGAGTTCGCCGAACACCGCGCTGCGGCGAATCTACGCCAGACCGGGACCTCCACGCCGATTGACGTCCCGGAGCCAAAACTGCGGCTCAGTATAGACCGCCCCCGGGAGGTGTCAATCGGGAGGCGTACGACGGCTATGTCACCCCAGGTCCAGCGGGGCGCCGTCCTGGGTTCGGGACCGGAACGCGGACGGGCGGGCCGCTCGGTCATTCGCGTCCGCGACGCGGACCCTCGCCGGGCGTAAAAAAGCCAGGGGCACGTGCCGCAGATGGCGGTCACGTGCCCACACGCTTCGAGATGATCGTGCGTTGCCTCGCGGGGTCTCGCTCCGCCGCGGGGCGCGACGGGTAAGTCCAACTCCCAACAGGTCAGACGTTCTGCATCAAGCAGACAATAGCCGCCGTGAGGGCAAGCAGCATGAACCACATTCGCCGGGAAGAGTCGTTGCACTTCTCGCAGAGCGCGACGATGCGTCCGCTAACCCGATCTTCACTCCGGCCTGTGGTCAGGCGCCCGCAGTTTGCGCAGGGTACTTGCGACATGGCCTTTACCCTCAATCCCCGAAGGTGGCGGGATATCCAAGCGTGGTCGTGCTCCCAGTGCGTATAGTCTAAGATACGATCCACCTGCGGGCAAACTCTGCCGACCGGATAACCCTGCCTTCGCCGCGTCCGAGAACCATTGCCCATCACGCGGCGGCGCATACAGTGAAGGATCCAACGCGGCCCCCGGCGGCTCACGGGGGCCGGACTGGCGAACACAGACGGACGGCACCTTGCAGGAGCGCTACATATGGACCTTGGCATTCGCGATCGGGTGGCTCTGGTTACCGGAGCCAGTGAAGGGCTGGGATTCGCCGTTGCCCGGGCTCTGGCCGAAGAAGGCGCTCGCCTGGCCATTGCGGCCCGCAGACCGCAAGTGCTGGATGCGGCGGCCCGGGAACTGCTCGACCGGACCGGCGCGCCCGTACTGGCCGTTCCGTGCGACGTCACCCGCCTGGAGGACATTCCAGCATGTGTCGCCCGCGCGACGGAGCACTTCGGCGACCGGCTTGACATTCTGGTCTGCAACGCCGGAGGCCCGCCTTTCGGCCAGCCGCTTGATCTGAGCGACGAGCAGTGGCAGCACGGTTTCGAGCTGACTCTCCGCAGCGTGGTGACGCTGTGCCGTGCCGCCGTCCCCTATATGCGACGCCAACGGTGGGGCCGCATCGTGGCCATCACGTCCACATCCGCGCGCGAGCCGATCGACGGGCTGACGCTGTCGAACGCCCTGCGCCCGGCCGTTCACGGGTTTCTCAAATCCCTGTCGCGGGAAGTGGGCGCGGACAACATCCTGGTCAACGCCGTATGTCCGGGTTCGTACCTCACGCAGCGCCACCGCGATCTGCTTTCCCGCTGGGCCGCCGAGCAGGGCACCACGCCCGAGAACCTTCTCCGGCAGCGCGAGGCCGCCATCCCGCTGCGACGATTCGGCGAGCCGATCGAACTGGGACGCGTGGTGGCGTTTCTCTGTTCCGAGGCGGCCAGCTACGTCACCGGGGTGTCGCTGCCCGTGGATGGCGGTCTGTGCCGCGGGTTGTCGTAGCGGAGACGGCGCGGGTCGGGCCCGGGCATGGCCACTTGACACGCCGCGGCGGCGACCCTGAAATGCGGCCCGTGACGACGGTCGACGCGGGCCGGCAGGCGTCCCGGCGGCCGGCACCGCGGAACGAGAATCCGCCCGGAGGGCCACACGCATGTCGCTTGACGTGGAGATCCTCGCCCGGCTCCAGTTCGCGCTGACCATCATGTTCCACTACCTCTTCCCGCCGCTGACCATCGGGCTCGGCGTGCTCATGGTCATCCTGGAAGGGCTCTACCTGCGGACCGGCAACAAGCAGTACGAAGCGATGGCCCGTTTCTGGACGAGAATCTTCGCCCTGAACTTCGCCGTCGGCGTCGCCACCGGGATCGTCATGGAGTTCCAGTTCGGAACGAACTGGGCCGTTTATTCGCGTTTCGTCGGCGACGTGTTCGGACCGGCGCTGGCCGCCGAGGGCATTTTCGCGTTCTTCCTGGAATCCGGGTTCCTGGCCATTCTGGTCTTCGGATGGGACCGCGTGTCTGCGCGTATGCACTTCTTCTCCACGATCATGGTGGCCCTGGGCTCGATGCTCTCGGCCGTCTGGATCATCGTGGCCAACTCGTGGCAGCAGACGCCGACCGGTTATCACGTCGTGACGCAGAAGATCGGCGAACACCTGTTCCGCCGGGCCGAGATCACGGACTTCTGGGCGGTGGTGTTCAACCCGTCGTTCGCGCATCGTCTGACCCATGCCCTGCTGGGTTGTTTCATCATGGGGGCGTTCTTCATGATGAGCGTTTCGGCGTACTACATTCTCAAGCGCCGGTACGTGGCGATTTCTCAGAAAACGTTCACGATCGCGCTGGGGGTGGCGGCGGCGACATCCCTGGCCATCCTCTTTTCCGGACACCTGCAGGCCTGCAACGTCTACGAAACGCAGCCGCCCAAGCTGGCCGCGTTTGAAGCGCACTTTCACACCGGGCAGAGCGGGGCCCCGCTCTACCTCTTCGGAATGCCCGACACCGAGTCGCGGACGGTCCGGTACGGCCTGGCCATGCCCGGGGGCCTGAGCTTTCTGCTGCACGGCGACTTCCGGAAGCCGGTCACGGGGCTGGATGAGTTTCCCCCGGCCGACTGGCCGCCGGTGGCCCTGGCATTCCAGACGTACCACGTCATGGTGGGGCTGGGGACGTTCTTCATCGCGCTGACGTTGTTTGCCGTGCTGTTGCGTCTGCGCGGAACGCTTTTTCAGAAGCGATGGCTGATGATGCTCTTCGTCGTCGCCGTCATCGGGCCGGTGTTCGCCAACCAGTTCGGCTGGGTGGCCGCCGAGGTGGGCCGGCAACCCTGGATTGTCTGGGGCGAGCTTCGCATCAGCGAGGCCTATTCTCCTTCGGTCCCCGCCGCGCAGGTTCTGACCTCCATCATCCTGTTCGGCATCATCTACGCATTGCTGTTTGTCGCCTGGATCTTCGTACTGAGCCGCACCATCCGCCAGGGGCCCGGACCGATGCCACCCGACCCGGCGTCCGACGCCGGAGGCGCGGTGACCATACCCACCGGCGGCTCGCGGAGGAACCCCTGACATGCTCGACACCGTGTGGGACCTCAATCACCTCTGGTTTGTCCTCATGGGCGTGCTGCTCGCCGGCTACGCCGTGCTGGACGGGTTCGACCTGGGCGTGGGCATGTTGCACCTGTTTGCCCGCTCGGACGGCGACCGGCGGATTCTCATGAACTCCATCGGCCCGGTCTGGGATGCGAACGAGGTGTGGCTGATTGTCTTCGGCGGGGCGATGTTCGCGGCCTTTCCCCATGTGTACGCGACCGTGTTCTCCGCGTTCTACCTGGCCTTCATGCTGCTGCTGTTTGCTCTGATTCTCCGGGCGGTGGCCATGGAGTTCCGCGGCAAGCTGGATTCGCCGCGCTGGCGGGGCCTGTTTGATGCCTGCTTCTGCGGCGCCAGTACGGTGGCCGTCGTGCTGTTCGGCGTGGCCACAGGCAACGCCATTCGCGGCCTGAAGGTGGACGCGACCATGAATTATGCCGGCTCCTTCCTGGATCTGCTTGGGCCGTACCCCATCCTGGTCGGCCTGTTCGCCGTGTCGCTGTTTGCGATGCACGGGGCGATTTACCTGTACCTCAAAACCGAAGGCGACCTGCAACAGCGCGTGCATGGCTGGGTGTGGCGATCCTTCCTGGTGTTCGCCGCGTTGTTCGTGGTGACCTCCGTGGTGTCCATCATCGCCGTCCCTTCGGCCACCGGGAACTTCCGCCACCATCCGTGGCTCGGGGTCGTCGCCATCCTGAACGTGGCGGCCATCGCGAACATTCCGCGGTGCATCCAGCGATGCCGGCCGGGCCAGGCCTTCTTCTCGTCGTGCTGCTGCATCGCGGCCCTGGTGTTCCTGTTCGGAGCGGCCCTGTATCCGAATCTGGTCGTCTCCAGCCTGAACCCCGCGTACAACCTGACCATCTACACCGCCGCCTCCTCCCCCCGGACGCTGGCCATCATGGCCGTCTTCGTGGCCATCGGCATGCCCTTCGTGCTGGCATACACGGCGATGGTCTACCGGGTCTTCCGCGGCAAGGTGAAGCTGGAGGCTTCCGGCTACTGAAAAGAGGGGCCGAGAGAGATCCACGCGGGAAGACCTGGCGGACCGCATTGCCCGCGTGATCGCCTCGCCGCTTACTCTCCGGTTCGTCCGTCGCCCGGCAGCCCGTCGAGCAGGGCGCGCGATCCGGCGTCCTCCGGCACGCACTCGACGGCCGCCTCGTACGACGTCCGCATCTGTGCGAGTCGATCGGCGTTCTCATCCATGAGCCAGGCGAACCCCTCCATGAGATGGCGGGCGGCCGCGTACCAGCGGTTCCATTTCTCGATCGCCCGTTCCGCCGAAGGCTCTTCCGGCCAACGAGAGACAAATGCGGCGGCGTTGCTGTGCTGCCGCAGCATTTCGCGAAGATTCGCCGACAATGTGTTCCGGTACGGACTGGCGTGCGTCATGTAGTCGAGAATGGGGCGATCATCTGTGTGGATCGGACCGTCCCCGGCGTAGCGCCGGAGGTCGTCCTCGGCCAGCAGCAGGCAGGCGGTCAGTTTGTATGCGTCGGCCAGCCCGATGCGGTCCAGATCACGCCGCACCATCGCCCGGTTCATACGTTGGGCCATGTCGTGGAGATCCAGGGTCAGCCGCTCGGCGCCGCCGACGAGAATGACGAAATCCGTCGGCGTATTGATCATGTACCAGGCCGACGCGTGGGGGTACACGGCCACGAACGTGCGGATCAGCACCTTGAGCTGATCGGGGGTGATCCCGCTGATGGGCACCCAGGCCACGGCCAGCCCTCCGCCGGCCAGGCGGTCCTTCATGAGCCGGAAGTATTCCGCGGTGTACAGATTGCCGTTGTCGCGGTACTGGATACTGGTGATGTCGGTGACGATCACATCGTACGGATCCGGAGCGACGTGGAGCCAGGCCCGGGCATCGTCGAGAATGAGGCGAAACAGGCCGGCATCGCGGTCGGGACCGACCAGGCCGAAGTTTTCCGATTCAAACAGCCGACAGGTGCGGGGAACGCAGGGCTCGATCTCCACGCAGTGAACCGTGATGCCGTGAAGCGTCATGGAGTAGGACGTGCCCCCCGTGCCGAAACCGACGGTGAGCGATCGCTCCGGATTTGGGTGGAGCAGCAGCGGCAGGTGGGCCAGCATCTTCTGGTCGGTGACGATCTGGTCGTACGTGCCGGCCACGGACTTGCTGTCGACATACAGGATGCGGTACGAGTCCGCGCCCAGGCCATACTGCGCCACATGGACGGTCGCGTGGGGGCCCTCCGCGTAGGTCAGGATGATCTCGTCGGGCAGGGGCGAGGGTCGATAGAAACGGACATGGCCCGGAACGAACGCCACGAGCAGGGCGAAGACGCCCGCTCCCGCCAGCGTGTGGGTGCATCCGCCGATCGACCGGCGATCGGCCATTCTGTCCGCCGCGGCCGCGATCAGTACATTGCAGGCGGCCAGCCCGAGCAGCGTGCCCCTCAGCCCGAGGAAGGGAATCAGGAGCAGCCCCGTAGCCGTGGTGCCGGCGATCGTGCCCACCGCGTTCCAGGCATAGAGCTTTCCCACCACCGCACCGGCCTGCGAAACGGAGACACGGAACACCCCCGCCAACAGGGGGAGCGTCATGCCGATCAAAACGCCCGGCAGCAGCGCCACGCCCAGGGCCATGACGTATTCCATGCCGAAAATCCACGTTTCTGAAGCGTCGGTCTGCATGATGTTCACGCCGATGGCCGCCGGGGCCGCCGCGATGGTCAACGGGGCGAACAGAGCCAGACCCAACTGCACGAGCACCAGGGCGCGGACGGGGTCTGTCCCCCGCCGCAGCAGGCGGGCGGCCAGGGCGGACCCGACGGCCAGTCCGGTCAGGTACACCGTCAGGATCATTGTGAACACGTAGACGCTGTTGAGCGTGAATACCGCCAGCAGTCGGACCCAGACGATCTCGTAGGCCAGGGCCACAAAGCCCGCCACGGCGGCAACGGCCAGGGCGAAGCGACTCCGTGAATCCAGGGGAATCGTCCCGCCGGCGGATGGGCCCGCCGGGGCCGGCGATTCCGCAGCCGGATCCCGGCTCAGGCGCGCCGCCAGCAGGGCCAGCGCCACGACCAGTGCATTGCCCGCAACGGCGCAGAGCAGAGTGCTGTGTACGCCGATCTGGCGGATCAGGACGAAGCCGGCCAGGGCGGCGCCCAGCACCGCCCCGACGGTGTTCACGGCGTAGAACCGACCGAAACCCACTCCGATGGAACCGGCCCAGCGCGAGACGAGCCGGGCCATGGCCGGGGCCGTAGCGCCGATCAGTGTGCTGGGAATGCCGACCGCCACGAAGGTCAGCCCGAAACGGATCAGGTTGGAGCCGAACCAGCCCGGGGCGAGCGTGCGGTAAACGGCGATGAATGCTTCCAGAATCGACGGAACCATCCAGGCACTGAGCAGTCCCAGCAGGCCGATCCCCAATTCGATTCCCGCGTAGAAATGCACCGGCCGCCGGCTGCGATCGACCGGGCCGCCGAACACCCGGGCGCCCAGGGCCTGGCCGGCCAGAAAGGCGGATACCACGGCCGCCACGCTGAAAGTCGTGACTCCGAACACCAGCGTGAGCATCCGCTGCCAGACGATCTGGTAGATCAGGGCCGAGGCGCCGGAGACCAGGAAGCAGACATAGAGAAGCCAAAGGCGGCGATTCATCGGGTGTGGATTGTAGCGGGAACGGGGAAGAAAAGGCAAAAGGAGGAAGGCACGAAAGCACGGAGGCGGGGAGCGGAAGGGTTCAGGAGGACGGGGCGCGATGCTGCCGCCTTCGCCACGCGGGGTCGATTTCCAGCCGGCCTGAGGAGCTGCAGAAGATCCGAGCATCGCATCTGGCAGAACGGGCGGTCTCCGCGCCGCCGTCCGCGTGCTCGATCCGCCGATTCCTTGTTCTCTCGATTCCTCAGACTCCCGAACAAAAAGCCCGCCCGTTTCCGCGGCGGCGGAAACGGGCGGGCGCGGTTCATCCGGATCGGGATCGATCAGAGATCAGTACGCCTCCTGGAAATACGACCAGTCTACCAGGTCCACGTCCCCGTCCAGATCGAAGTCAAAGGCGTCCAGGCACGCGTTGCCACATTCCGCCTGACTCGGCTGAGGCGGCAGAGACGGTCCGCCGAGGCAGTCCTCGAACGCAACGTAGTCGATCAGATCGATGACGCTGTCACCGTTCCAGTCGCCCTTGGCCGCCGCCGGACGAGGCACCATCACCCGGACGTTGTCGTACACCACGAAGGCGTCCTGCGGCGGACTGGCGATGGACGTGTACAGATCCATATAACCGAGCATGATGTTGCCGGAGGTATAGGTCGCATCGGCATGCGCGGCGATCTTCGTGCCGTTCAGACGCCACTCCGTCACGCCGTTGATCCGGCTGATCTCCACCTCCACCCACTGCTTCCCCGGCGCGCCGGGCGTCTCGAACGGCGGCGACGGGAACAACGCCTGGTAGAAGGCGTTGAAGTGGTTCAGGGCCGTGTAGGTGCCGTCATGCTGGGCGGCGTAGTAGCCGGTGTCCGCGCCTTGCAGCGTCGGACCGATGTACGCGCAGTAATCCGCCGCCGCTCCGCCTTCGCCGGTTGTGGTGAACCAGAACCCGTCACTCAACGGGTTGTTCGGCCAGACGACCTGGGTGCCGGAGTGGTTCACGCCGGCGGTAAAGTTCTCCGTCGAACCGGCCCCGCCGCCGGACCCGCCGTTGTAGTTCATCCACATATCGAACTTCAACGCGAAGTCGCCGCTGAACGACTTGCCGATCGGGAACGCGCTGACGGCCTCGAGCGAAGGCGTGGCATCCTTGTTCACGGCGAAATACAGACCGATGGTGCTGCCCCCGACGGAGTGGGGCGCCGAGGGGATGCCGCGCGTGCTGTAATCAAACGCGAAGTTGGCCGTGTAGTCGTTGCTGGTTGACCGAAGCGTCCACCCCGCGGCCGACGTGCCCGCGTC
>JBPOIK010000147.1:0-15640 GCA_052034525.1 Planctomycetota bacterium | reverse complement strand
ACGGCACGCTCTTATCCACCTTGCCCCGGGGTGTGGGTCCCGGGTTCCCTGGCCTCGAGCTTTCGGGGGCCCTCGTCGCTTCGCGTCAGGTAGGCGTCGTATGAGCCGTAGCCGCCATAGCCGCCGTATCCGCGACCGCCGCTCGTCCCCACCAGCACGGTGCCCACGAGCGTGCCTCCGGCGGCACTCAGATCGGCGTACGCCTGCAGAACCTCCTCACGCTTCGACTGTGACGCCCGCTGAACCATCAGCACACCGTCCGCCTGGCTGGCCAGAATGCGGGCGTCCGCCACCGGCGCTACCGGAGGGCCGTCCAACAGAACGTAGTCATAAGCCCGTTTCCATCGCTTCAGGTACGGAGCAAGACTCCCGGCCGCAAGCCGGTCGTGGTCGAAGTCGGCACCCAGCGGGCCGGCCAACAGAATGTCCAGACCGCGGACTCCGGTTCCCAGAATCGCCGCCTCCTCCCGCGCCTCGCCGCTCAAGACCGCGGCCAGCCCCACACGCGGCTGCACGCCGAGCCGGTCGGCCAGGGCCGGACGGTACAGATCGACCTCGACGAGAAGCACCTTCTTGCCCAACGCCGCCAGACTCCGAGCCAACAGCACCGACAACGTGCTCTTGCCGGCCTTCAGGTGGGCGCTGCTGATGAGTACCGCATTCCGCCCGGCGCCCAACCGCTCCAACAGGGCGGTGCGTACCATACGGATGCTCTCCACCAGAATCGGCGTCATCTCCCCCGCAAGGCTCGCGCCGCCCTCCATACGCGGCACCTGCCCCAGAAACGGCACGCGCGACCCGTGATGCACGTCGCTCGCCTCACGTATCCGCGTATCCAGGCTGACCCGCACGAATGCCAGGCCGATCCCCGCCAACGCCGCCGCGCCCACAGCCAGGATCGTCAGAAGGGGACGACGATCGGAGTTCGGCCCCGTGGGTTCGATGGCATACGAGGCAACCGTGATTCGCCCCGGCGCCTTCTCCTCCATCTGCAGGGATTCCAGGCGCTTGTACACCTGGTCGTACAGGTCTCGCTTGTACGCCAGTTGCTGGTCGTACTTGGCGATCTCCTTCGCCAATTCGCCTTGCCGTTCCTGCTGAGTGCGCAACGCGCGGATCTGCTCGTCCAGCAATTCGAGCTCGCGCGACTGGCGGGCGATCAGCCGCTCCAGGCTGGCGGCATCCATCATCAGAAACGCATCGCCGGCGATCCGTCGGTCGCCCGAGCCCTGGAGCCAGGAGTCGTCCAACTGTCCCTCGCGCTCACTGAGCATCTGGCGCGCGTGTTCCACCTCCCCCAACAACTGCCGGATTCGCGGATGGGACTCCCCGAATCGGTCGCGAGCCATGTCCAACTGATGCTCTGCCGTGCGCAGTTGGGTGTTCAGATTCCGCCACTCCGCGTCCTGGGCATACCGCGAGCCAATCGCTCCATCGGCTTCGACAACGCCCGGCGCGGCGTTCTCCGCACGACGGGCCACCAGATCCTCCTGGGCCATCTGAAACGCCCGCTCCAGTTCCTCCCGCTTGGCGGCCAGGGTGTTAAGCCGTTCCGCCGTCTGGGCCCGAACGATATCCGGGTCGCCCGTCCCCATCTGCTTGGACAGATTTCCCTTCACCTCCACGAGACCGTCGATGGCTTTTTCGAGCGAGTCCCGCTCTCGGCGCAGTGTATTGAAGACGTGTTCCTCGTCCTCCGCCGCCTGCTCCTTGGTGTACTGGAGATACTCACTCACCACCGCGTTCGCGATGATTCGCGCGCTTTTGGCGTCCGACGCGCGGACCAGCACGTCCACCAGCTCGGTGTTCGGACGCGGGATCGCCTCCACCGTATCCCGCAACCGCTCCAGTTGGCTCGGCGGAACGCCGCCCAGCCGAACCCGAAGGGACTTGGACTTATCGTGGAACCACGCGGAGTCGATCACATCCTGCCGGTCCAGCACCCGATCCAGCACCTTCGGACTGCGAATACTGGACACCTGCGTGTTCAGGTAGACCCGGTACATCGACGCCACGCCGTCATCTTTGTTGAATACGATTCGAGGCAGCACCGGACGAACGCGAATGGACGCGCCCGCCTGGTATTGGGGCGTTACCAGCGTCCAGATCAGCGGGACGGCCACTCCGACCACCACCCCGAACCCGACCAGGGCGAGCCACTTGTGGCGAAGAAGCAGCCGATACTGAAAGGGAACATCCGCCGGAGCGGGGGGAACCGCATCCGTCCCATCGCCGAACAACGGATCTCCGCCCGCGTGCGGCGCCAACATCGTCCGCGGGCGAAACGGACCCTCCTGTGGCACAAGCGCACCGGAGACCCGCCCGTCGGGGGTGTCATGCTGTTCTTCGATCATCCTGATCCAGTCCTCGCCCGGCGAATCTTACTGCATCAGAAGGCGTGTGTCACTCCCCCGAACGCCAAAGAACCAGACGCTCGGCAATGCATCCGGAAAACCTGCCCGGCTACAATGCCGGAGACGGAACCGAATCCGCATGCGAGGCGAAGACACTCCGGACCCGGTCCGGCACCGCCCAGCATCGCGAAGTCAACCAGTCTATCGTAGCTCGATCACGCGGCGATGGCGATACGCAGAACGCATTCCGTAGAACGGCCTGCGGCTCCACCGAAGTGCCGACCGTCACGATCGAGTGATCCACGATCGCCCCTTCCCCCACGCGGCACCGATCCCAGATGGAGGATCGGCTGATCACGGCGCCCGCCTCGATTTCACAATCGGCGCCGATACTGGTCGGGCCGATGATGATCGCGCCCCGCCCGATAACGCTGCGCGGTCCGATCCACACCGGGCCCACCAGACTGGCCGATGGAGCCACCCCTGAGGCACCCGGCGAACCGGCAGATCCATCGGTTCCGGCGAGCAGACATTCGCCTCCACCACGCACCAGCACTTCGGTCGTCCAGGCATTCGCCACCAGGTAGGACTTCGCGTCCGTCACCCGCGGCGGCAAACCCGGACCCGCTACCACCGTCCCCACCCGCCGGCCCGACCGGTGAAGATCGGGGATCAATCGCTCTTTCAGGTCCCAGAATCCGTGTTCGGGCACCATTCCGATCGCGTCCGCCTCGACGACGTAGATGCCGACCGGCGTGCCGGAGCCTTGCCCCTCCCGCTCGGGCGCCAGAACGATCGTCAAAGCCGCCTGCGTCTGCCGGTGCGCCGCGAGCAGCTCGTCCAGGTCCAACGTGGGTACGGTCGCCCCTTCCACGACCACGAACGTATCCTGCCCGCCGCGGGCGGCTGCGTCCCGGATGCACCCCGCCGGACCGCGCGGCAGAATGTCTTCCGCGTAGTTCACCTCGATTCCAGAGCAGCGCCCATCGTGCAGGCACTCCCGAAACAGCGCCGTGTCGCTGTTGGCGCAGACAGTCACATCCCCAAGGCCGCCGGACGCCATCCAGTCCAGAATGTGGCAGATCAGCGGCCGGCCCCCGAGAGGCACCAACGGCCGGGGGACCACCTGGTCCAGCATGCATTCCCCCCACACGTGCGTCCCCGCCAGGATGATCCCGCTCACACCCTGACGGATCGGTCTCCGGGCCACGCCGCTCACCTGAGACTCAAGGTGTCGGCGCCCGCCAATTCCCCCGACAAAAGCAAAGTTGTCCATCTTGCCAATCTCCCCACTTCCGATTCGGCGACCCGACGCGCGGGTCGTCGGCCGCCCGGCCGCCCCTCACGCAGCCGTCCGGCACTCCCCCACAATCAAACGTGTCGTGAGCGTCACCCTCTCGCTCCAATCACGCCGCCCCACCACCGTCCACGCGGGCGACCGCTGGTGATACGCCCGACTCACCCAGCCGATGATCGGATCCTCTTCACCCCGCGACAGCGAGAACTCCAGCGACCGATCCAGGTCCATCCGAACGATCCCCTCGGGGCACCGGACGATCAGGTGCCCGCGATCCGGCGCTCTGCTCACGTCGCAACGCTCCCCGAAGTGCCAGAACTGCGTCGCCCTGTGAACGCCGGCGCCGGAAAGCTCGTCCACCACCGTGATCTCGCGTCGCTCCGCATTCATGCTCACGGTTCGCCGGTGGCGAACGGAACGACCGGACCGCTCGTAGCCGTCATGCTCCGCTTCCACCGTCCCTCCCCACGCCTGGGGCTCCCAGCGAACACACCGCGCGTTGGCCCGTCGTCCCCACAAAAAGGGCCCCAGCGGCTCCGACTGATCCAGGTCGTCAACCATGATCGTGTTGTGGGCTCGCGTACTGCGAAAATAATCCCGCCAACGCGGATCTCGGAAGTAGTCGTACGTACCCGGATCCACCAGCACGTCCGCCCCGAAAGTCCGAAGCGTCAGACTCAAAGCGTCCGCGTGGCCGTGCGCCGCGATCGCTCCAAACCCCAGCGCGCCGCAGTCCAGCGTGACGCTGATGCGGTCATCTCCGCCGCGTCCGCCGGCCTGAAGCAGGTAAACGCCCGTGTCGGGAAACGCCCGACTGGAGATCCGCGCCGGCGCGGCTCCCCCGTCAAGACGATCAAACACATCGATCCCGGTCTCTCCCAGCATCCAGAACACCGGCTCGCAGCAATCGCCCGCCAGGGCCTTGAAATCGCCCCGTTGGAAGACCACCGCTCCGATGGCCATGAGCCCCTGCACCCGCTTCGAGCGTGAGCAAAGCCGCAGCACGTGCCCGTCGTCGGCATCATTGAACATGGGCAGCGCGTCTCCGCCCTCTGCCAGGGCCGCCACGAACTCGAACATCTGCTCCAGCTTCGCCAGGTACGCCGGCGGAAACTCCTCGCCCGTCCGCCGACCCGCCAGGGCGGCGTAGAGGAAGAACTCGAGGCAGAACAGGTGGTACCCCGTGGCCCGCTCGGCGTGACCTCCGTCCGGCAGAACCTGCCGCTCCATCTCCTGGCAGAGAATCGCTTTGGCCCGTTCCCCCCACCGGGTCGCGTCGCGAAGGCTCCGGAAGAAACGGCTGCCGATGTACACGCCCGCCGCTTCCCCGATTCGATGATTGTTCGCCGAGGAGAACCGCGAATACTTCCGCGTGATCTCCCACAAATGCCGATACGCAACCGGTAGGATCGTCCGCCGCACCTCGGTCGTCACACACGAAGCCCCGTCAATCAGCGCCAGGGACCACGCCCAGTTGATCAGGCGAACGGCCAGCTCCAGCGGACTACGCCACTGCATCCCGACGCCGAACGGGCACTGTTCGATCCAGGTGAGAATCTGCTCCACGACCTTCGCGGCGTATCGCTCGTCACCCGTCAGCCGATACGCCCGCCCAAGCACTGGCAGGTGCTGATGACGACTCGGCTCCCACGCGATCTTCGCATCACCCGTCTCGCGGTAGTCCCGGTAGTCGATGCTGTCCGCCGGTCGCAAAGGAGTCGGCCGACGCGCCTCGTACTCGAAGTTCCAGTTCACTTCGGGTCCCAGATCACAATCGACCGTCTCGAACAGCGGGACGCGGTTCCGACACAATCGCTCCGCCCGATCGATCAGTTCTTCTCGCCAGGCCTCCACCCGCGCCGATCGATCGCCGTTCATATTCCGCGGGAGTCCCGACAGCCGCGCATCGAACTGCACGCTCTCCCCGTTGCAGCCCGCAATGCTCTCAATCGCGGGGGGGCGACGCCGGCGCGACAGCAGACACCGGTCCGCGGCCAGAGTCAGCCGTGACCGCACCCGCCACAGCACCTCGGCCGCCGACATCGCATTCAGGCGTCGACGATACCACTCTAACGTCTGCAACGAACCGCCCTCTCCGTCTGCCGGCCTTCCAAGACCGCGTCTCCGCTCTCCGGTTGCACCACACACACCTGCGCCGCACACCGCCTGCACCCAAGCACTCGCCGGCGAGCCCCGTCATCGGGCTCACCCAGCCGTCTCGGCGGCGTCGCCGCATTGCCACTACCGGTTCCTGATTCGCGTTCGTTTGCGCACCGTGGGGAGAAGTGATCGGTGCTTCACGGGTACGCTCATCCAGACCTACAAATGCTCACCCCTGCTCAGCCCCACTCCAAAGTCTGACCCACTCCGTTGAAACTCACCCCCTCTGACCAATCCTTACCCCCCCCCGGAAAAACTCAAATGCGGTTGCCCACGACCTAGCCCTGCCATCTCTCGCCAAACCCGCTTCAGAAGCCGCGCGCCACACGGCAAGCCATCTCAGTACGACAGGGTTTTCCAAAGTCTGGGTCGCTCACTGCGCGATCCATCGGCGGCGCTTGGCGCTGCAAACGAAGCACCGTTTCCTCTAACCTTATTCCGGCGGAAGGGGGAAGTCAATCCAAATCCGTGTCAAGGCTTACCGCGGCCAATACACTCTAACCGATTGTCAATACGAACATTACTACTGATATAACACGCCAATTGAGGATCCATGCGTGGGCCGTGTTGTTAGGTTTCCAGTCAATTTATTACAGAGGTGCCCTATCTGACCCAAGGTCCGGATAAGCCGCGACTGGAACTGGCCGTGCCGCCGATCATGTGTATGCGGGCCACCGGGCTCGGACACAGGACCGCTGCTGAACCAGGGCGGCAGGCTGAATCGTCTCTGGGGAGCTTTCAGAATGCACCGGACAGGTTTGATCGTTCGCGGGGGGTTGTTGGTCTTTCTCCTTCTCACCGGGCCCCAGTGCGGGTCACACCCGGCGAATCCCTCCGCTTCGTCACAGACTGACAACCCCACCGTTCCGCCGGACCTCGACCAGGGGGATCCGGGCACTCTCGACCCCGCCGTGTCCCCGGCGGAGGTCGTTTTCGTCGAAGACGCCGAACCGGCAATGGCGGGCTTGGCCCACGTGGCGGACGAGTTACTGGTCCAGACGCTGCCCGCCGCAGAGCCGGACGCCCTTCGCGACACATTCTCGGCCGCTGGCGCCACGCTGCTGGAGGACTGGCCGGAATTGGACACTTGTGTCATTCGGGTGGCAAGCGGCCGTCTGCAGGCCGCCGCAGAAATGCTGATCCGGGATCCGCAGGTAGAGGCCGTCCAGAAATGCTACTACTACACCCCGAACAACATACCCGACGATCCGGAGTTTGCGTCCCAAAGCTACCTGAACCTGGTGAACGTTCCGTCCGCCTGGACCACGACTACAGGGAGCGAACGCATCGTCATCGCGGTGATTGACACGGGCGTCCAGACCGGGCATCCCGATCTTGCCGCCAAACTGCTGACCGGACGTGACGTGCCATCCGGTACGGATGGCGTGGACGATCGATTCGGGCACGGGACCGGCGTCGCGGGCATCGCGGCGGCCATGTCCGACAACGGGATCGGCATCGCCGGCGTGAGCTGGGCCAGCCCCATCCTGCCGGTCGCGGTGGTGGATGCGTTCGGCCGTGGCACCACTCGACACATCGCCAAAGGAATGATCTGGGCCGTCCAGCATGAAGCGCGCGTGATCAACGTCAGCTTCGCACCGCTCCAGGCAGACCGTACGGTGCTGCGGGCGGCACAGTTCGTCCGGGCCCGCGGCGGCCTGACCGTTATCAGCGCGGGCAACGACGGTGCAACGTACACGACCCCCAAAGAGCCGGCCGCCCTGTTCGTGGCCGCTTTGAACTCGGACGCACAGCGGGCCTCGTTCTCATCGGCCGGTCCTTTCGTCGACCTTGCCGCGCCGGGCACGGGAATCCGGGCACTCGCCCTCGACGGAGATTCCTGCGAAGTCAGCGGCACATCGTTCGCCTGCCCCATCGTGGCTGGCGCCGCCGCTCTGGTCTGGGCCGTGCGGCCCGAGATGCGTCCGGCGACCGTGGCGGACCTGCTCCTCTCCACCGCCCGCGACATCGGGCCACCTGGCCGGGATGACGAGTACGGCGAGGGCGTCCTCGATGTCCAGGCGGCTGTCACGGCCGCCGCCGCGCTGATCGAACGGGATGACCGGTCGCCGCCGGTCGTTTCCATCACGCGCCCGGCCGACAACGCCACGGTGTCGGGCGTCGTGCGGATCGCTGCGCAGGCAACGGATGCCGATGACATCGCCGACGTGACCCTGCTGGTGGATGGCCAGGTCCGGGCGTCCGACGTCTTCCGACCCTACCTGTTCGCAGTGAACACGGCCACGTGGGTGCCCGGACCGCACACGATCTCCTGCGTGGCGACCGATGTCTACGGCAATGCCTCCTCACCCGCCGAAATCACCGTGTTCGTGGGGCAGTCACCGGCGGACGACGCCGGCGGCGGAGGCACGGCTGACACGCAGCCGCCGGTCGTCATCATCAATCATCCGACCGATGGAACGTTGGTTGCCTCCGAGGTGGGCCTCAAAGCCACCGCCACCGACAACGCGGGGCTCGCTCGGGTGGAGTGGCTGGTCGACGGCATTCAACAATCCTGGCATACGCTCAACGGCACGCGGGCTGAGGTCAGTTTCGTCTGGAACGCGATTTCGGCCACACCCGGCACGCATAGAGTGACGGTTCGTGTCATCGACAGCGCCGGCAATCAGGCTGCCGCCACGGTCCGACTGGTGCGGCAATGAACCGACACCCGGAATCCGAACGCCTTCCGCGCGACGACGGAACACGGGGTTCCGCACGACAGAACTCACGGTTCCGCGGCGGCGGTAGGTTCAAGGGGAGCCGGGTGCCCGGCGAGCCGGCCGAAGAGGCGGACGGCCAGGCGATCGACGGCATCGGACGAAGGCCGGCGACGAACCGGCTGCGCGTCCGACCAGGGCCGCACATGACGCCAGAACAGGCTTGGGCTGAGCAACAGAATGGTCGGCTCCGCCAGTTCGCGGCCGCGGGCCACGGCCATCAGAAGGCTGCGATCGACGGGGGACAAGCCCAGGTCCAACAGAAGCGTGCGGAACAGCTTGCCGGAGTCGTCGATTTCCTTGCGGTTCCACCGACGTTGCAGGCGGTAAAGGACGCAGAGAAACGCCACGAACGCGACCATCAGCAGGAGCGTCACGGCCACCTCTGCCGGCGAACTGCCGCCCCCCACGAAACGATCCTGGATGCCGTGAAGGCGATCTTGCGGGGCGATGGCCTGAAGCAGCAGAGACCTCATGGCACGGTCTCCTGGGCCGCCGGGATTGCCAGCGGCGGAAGGGTCACGCCCACCGACCGGGCAACCTGCACGGCGCGGTGGCGGACCTGCGGGTCGGGATCGTTGGACGCCAAGTCCACCAGGCGATCCGTCAGGCTTTGCAGGCGCAGGCATTCGATGACCCACAGCGCGCTGAGCCGATCCGATCGCGCAGCGCCGTACAGCATGTTCAGCAGCGCGTCGACAGCCTCGCGCAGCTCCAGCTTCAGCAGCATCTTTACGGCGTTCGCCCGCACGCGCCCGTTCGGTGAGGCCAGCTTGTCGCGCACGGCCGACTGGTACTGGGAAGCCTCCAGCGTATCGAGCGCTTCGATCGCGTTCGCCTGCACGCGCGCGTCCGGATCGTGCAGGGCCGCCGACAAGATGCGGCGGCTGGTCGGGTTGTCCAGACGCCCTAGAGCGCGCGTGACCACGCTGCGCACCACGGCGTCGGCATCGTGCGCCAGTTCATAGAGAGATTCGGCGAACGCCTCGTGCAGTTCCAGCCTCTGCACCATACGCACCGCGCGGGTACGATCGGCGGGATCGTTCGCCGCGAGTCTGTGCCGCAGGGGACGATCGAAGTCGCTCAGTTGCTCGCGCAGCCGGGCCCCAAACTCCACCTGGCGAGCCACGTCCAGCCGGTCAAATGCGCACCAGTAGGTTTCAAAGGTATTCAGCCCGGCCGGCGTCGAGCCCGACTCCGCCTGACGCGAAAAACCGCTCGACAGCAGACCGCCCCGCTCCCGACGCTCCAACTCGCGCGCAGCCAGCCGCGAGACGTCCGCTCCCGCGTGCCGGCACACCTGACGCAACGCCGCCGAACCCTCGCGCGTTCGATTGCCCACCAGTTGCCAGACGGCCGCACGCGCCGGCGCCGCCGGTCCGCAGCAGGCGATCGAAGCCAGCAGGTTCACCTTGGTTTCGTTCGGCAGTCCGGACGACGCGATCAGAACCGCGGCCGCCTCGGCTCGCCCGCTTTGCAACTCCATCACCGGAGCGATCCCGCCCTCCAGCCACGCCAGCCGCCGGATGCTCGAGAGCGATCGGTACACTTCCACGTCGCCGGTCAGCCACAATTGATCGAGCAGGGCAAGCATCGTGCGCGGGTCCGTGCAGTTGCCGATCCACGTGGCGGCCGGGCCGCGCAGCGCGGGCGCACGCAGGGCCCGCACGGCATAGGCGGCCATGCGCGGGTCCAGGCGTCCGCGCAGGCTTTCCTCGAAAACGCGTGCCAGCTTCAAACGCGGCTGGGCCACGCGCGTCAGAATCACTTCCTCCAGATCCTCGGCAAGCCACATGGCCGCTCGAACGACCTCCGCCCGGCGATGGGCCGACCAGCAGTTCATGGCCTCCCCGACCGCGTCCACCAACGCCCGCCGTGGTGACGCAGGCTCGGCGTCCGTAGCGGCGGCGGCCTGAGCCCGCCAGGATTGATCGACGAAATCCGCCACCAGTTGCTCGATGGCCTGCCCTGCCGCCCGGCGCGTTCGAGGGCACGAGCGGGTGAGCGCGTTGGCCAACAGGTAGGCGCACCTGACGCCGTTCCCGCGCCGGATGATCTCGACGGCCGCCAGTCGTGTCTCGGTGGAATCCGAGTCGACCGCCACTCGGAGCCCGGCGGCCAGAGCCTCCGCGCGGGCCGTCACCCGCTCTCGCAGGGAGCTTCCCCAGGCCGGGCAAGCCGTCACCACCAACGCCAGACCGGCCGGCCGGTTGCGCTGAATGAGCGTATCCAGTGCAACGTCCTGCAAGTCCGCGCTCAGGTCGGGGAGGGCGTCCACCAGCGCACGATCGGCCGCCGCGTTGTTGGATTCGGCCAGCAGCGCGTACACCAGGGGCGTGTTGGCGGATGGATGGGCCATAAATCCACGAATATATCGGAACAAACCGGACCGCTGCTTTGCCTTGAGTTGACCCGCTCGGCCTCGGACCACCCGCCGTCTGACGGCCGGCGGAATCATGCGTTGCAGTACTGCCGGAGGCGGTTGGAGAGTCCAACTCCGGCGCATAGGCGGCACTTTGGAAACGCTCCGACGGGTGGATCGCGCGGCGGACCCCCTGACCTCGCCGACCTGGGACCGCCCCAGTCCCCGCAGCCGGGCCTGACGCCCCACCGCTTCCGAGAGCCCCGATGAGCCTCGATCCACCTGTCCGCGCGAGCGCTTCCTGTTTCCGACGGGCGGAAGACCCGACACGCTCGTCCACCGGGCGCTCGGAAGTGACGCGGCCTCGTTCGAGCATCCAGACTTGCGGCCTGTACGGTGAATGTCGTAGTATTCGGACCGAACCGGTCAGAGGATGGCGAGGAGGCGCGGTTTGCTGTCCACAGCACAGAAGAAATTCCGGCTCTATCGGGCGTGGTCCGGCGGGCACCCGGTGTGGTGCACCTGGCAGGTAACGTATCGTTGCGACTTTCGTTGCCGGTTCTGCCACTACTGGCGTGATCCGATGGGGCTGGCCCCGGAGCAGAGCCTCGACGATATTCGGGTCGGGTCTCAGAAGCTCGCGCAAATGGGCTCCATGCTGATCTCACTGGCCGGCGGTGAGCCGCTGTTGCGCTCCGACATTGTGGACGTGGCGGCCGCGGTCGCGGAATTCCACCTGCCGTTCATCACCACCAACGGCTGGAGCATGACGCCGGAACTGGCCCAGGCCCTGTACGACGCGGGCCTCTGGGGTGTGTCGGTCAGCATCGACTACGCGGACGCCGATCGTCACGACCGGGCGCGCGGGCGGCCGGGCGCGTTTGATCGAGCTGTTGCCGCGCTGGCGGCCCTGGCCCGGGCCCGCCGGAAGGACTACCAGCGGGTCAACCTGATGGCCGTTCTGCTGCACGACAACCTGGACCAGATGGAGCCGCTCGTGCGTCTGGCCGCCGAGCATGGTGCCTACTTTATGGTGCAGCCTTATGGACGCCGCAAGACCGGCAGCGCGCGCTTCGTGCATGAGCGAGACCCCGTGGCCCCGCGGCTGCTGGACCTCAAGAACCGGTATCCGAATTTCCTGAGCAACCGCACGTTCCTGAGCCGGTTCGACGAAGCCCTCAACGGCGGCGTGCCCGGCTGCCGGGCCGGGCGGGCGTTTTTCAACATCGATTCCACCGGCGACGTCGCCATCTGCGTGGAGGAGCGAGCCAACTCCGTGGCGAACCTGTATCGCGATTCCGCGGCGAACATCACCCGGGCCCTGAAGGCCGAGGCCCGCCGCAACACGTGCCGGGCCTGCTGGTACAACTGCCGCGGCGAGGTGGAGATGCTGTATCATCCGGTGGGTATCTGGCGCTCGCTGCCGGACTTCTTCTTCAACCGTGGCCGGACGCCCACCCCCGCGGACATGGGGAATGGACGGTAGAAAACGCAAGCCGACCGCTGCCACAGACGGCCCGCCGCCGCGCTGGGGCGTTCTGCTGTTGGCGGCGACGTGCGCGTGCATGCCAGGCGCCGGCGGATGTCACTCACCGTACATCCTGACCGTGGAAGACCAGGTCTACCGGGTCGGCGACGAGATGATGCTGGTCGGGAAGCTGGAATACCGCGGCGTGTACATCTTCAACAAGGGGACGGACGACAAACAGGTCCGATTCTACCTGGACGGCAGGCCGATCGGAGAGGCCGAAACGAACGACGAAGGGTATGCGCACGTCGACTGTGAGGCTCCGGCGCCGGGCGGGCATCGGCTGGCGGTCGCGTATGAGCGAAACGGGCTTCGCGCGGCCGAGGCGGAAGCCACGGTGTTCGCGTGGCACCGCCACGAGCCGATTCTGGTAGTAGACCTGGATAACACTGTCGTGGACACGCGCACGCGCGATCTACTGTCGCGTTCGGGTACGGAAACCTCATCGCCCTTGCCGGAGGCGCCGGAGGTGCTTGGCGAGCTGGCCCGGTCGTTTCACATCGTGTATCTGACCGGCCGGCCGCGCGAACTGATCGTCAAAACGCGCGAATGGCTCCAGCGGCAGGGGTTTCCAACAGGGCCGCTTCTCACCTGGGACATGGATCGCCATCCCTGGTCCCGGGTGGATTACAAACGCGAGCGCATTGACGACCTGCAGGATCGTTTCGATGCGGTGACCATCGGAATCGGCGATCGCGGCTCCGACCGCACGGCCTACTCCAGGCAGAAGCTGTTCACGATCATCCTGGAGCCGGACTCGCCCAAACGGGTGAACGACGTGGTGTACCTGCCCGACTGGCCGGCCATTCGCGAGCTGTTCGCCCGCAACCCACGGCTTTTTTCGCCCGAGCTCCGCCGCGATGAACCTGTGTCCCTGCCGATCCGCTGAAGCATCCCCAAAGGAACCCGGACGCCGCACCCGCGTCGAACGGCCGAAAGGCGACCGCCGGAAGGCTCGTGCGAGCGGCCGCCGGGCAGTCGGTCGTCTTCTACGAACGGCGGCATCTGGGCCGGTCCGCTTCTCGCTTCGCATCAGTACCGGGGATTCGTCACCACGCCCTCGTCGCTGAGCAGCACGTGCAGGCTCGGGTCGGCGAGCACGTTCGCAACGGGCATCGCCACGCCGTCCACTTCCATCATGCCATGGACCAGCCGGATCCCGTGGCTGTAGTCCACGTACCAATTCACGTGGCCCAGGTAGAGCGGCTGAATAGGCACGCCGTTGAGCTGATGCCAGCCGTAAATCGCCACTTTGCCGGGATTCGCCGCCAGAAGCGGCGTGATCACCACGTCCTTCTTGATGCCGCCCACCAGCGGTCCGAGCGGCTGGCCGGCCCGTTGCTGTTCCACCGTCTCGTGATGGCGATAGTACGTGGTCAGCCGCGCGATGTCGGTCGTGGTCGGGCTGATCGGTGACGGCGCCAGCTTGACCGCGGCCTGTGCGTAGATGTCGTTCACCATCTTTCGCGTGGGCAGCAGACATCCCAGCGAATCCGCGATCGGCTGGGCGATCAGCGGCGTCATGGGCATGCGGACGAAGTCACGGTCCGTTCCGATCGCCAGGTAATCCGGCGTCACGAAATAGGTGGCCTGACGCGGCACGCCCGCGATGACGGCGCTGACGTGGATCGGAATGAACGTGCGCAGGAAACCCGGCACGTTGCCGGCGAGGATCTCCTGCTGGATTCGCTGTTCCCGGACGGTGCGATCCAGACCGGCCACCTCCGCCACCAATCGCCGCCCTCCAACCGCCTGGGCCGAACGAGCCGGAAACACTCCGACGGTCAGGGCGTTCTGGAACGCCGCGTAGTCTCCCAGGTCGACATCGCCGTCGCCGTCCGAGTCAAAGGCCGCCCGGCAAAGGTCCGGGCACGTGGCCGGCCCGGCATCCGGCCCGCCGAGGCACGCGACCAGCGCAATCAGATCATCCACGTCCTGGTCGCCATCGACGTCGAAATCATGCGGCGTGATGGATTCGCATTCGTCCGGAAGACCGTTCGCATTGCAGTCGGCGCTGCCGCCGCCGGCCACGTCCTGATCGTCCGGAATGCCGTTCCCGTTGCAATCGGGGGCCTCAACGCGGACGTTGTCATAAATGACGAAGTTGTCCTCCGGCGGATTGGCGATGGAGGCATAGGTGTCCATATAGCCGAGCATCAGATTGGCGGCGCCGGCAGACTCATCCACCCGGATGGCGATCAACCGGCCGTTGAGCCGCCACTCGACCACTCCGTCGGCATATCGAATGAGAACCTCCACCCAGTGCTTGCCCGGAGCGCCGGCCGTCTCATAGGTCGGGCTGGGAAAGAGGTGTTGAAAAAAAGCGTCCGTGTTGTTCGCGCTGACGGCCGCCAGGGTGGCCTGCGCCACCGACAGCAGTGTTCCGCCGGAATACGCGCGGTAGTCTATCGAGTCTCCGCCCTCCCCGGAGCACGCGAACCACAATCCGTCGCTGGCGGCGTTGCTCGCCCACACGACGCGATCGCCCGCATGATGGAGCCCGGCCGTCGCGAACTCGGTGGATCCGGTTCCGCCGCCGGGACCGCCGTTGTAGCCGAGCCACATGTCAAACCGCAGCGTTCGCGGGCCGGGGAAGGATTGGCCGATCGGATAGAGGCTCACGGCATCCGGCTCGGGAATCGCGTCGTTGTTGTTGACGGTCAGATGGAGCCCGACCGTGCTTCCGGAAGAGTTGGGGGCCGGGATGATTCCGCGCAGGCTGTAGTCATATGCGAAATCGGCGGTGTAGTCTCCCCCGGCGGAAAAGACGGACCAGTTCGATCCGGACGTGCCGGCGTCAAAGTCATCCGAAAAAACGGTCACCTGTCCGGCCGCGACTCTGCACGCCAGCGCCAGACCCGTCATGGCGATCATTGCGGAACGGCTCATCTGCTTCTTTCCTTCCTTTGCTTTCGCATTTCCTCCGGCGGCTTCCCGCATCGGCCCTGCCGGTGAGTGTACCGGATCTGGCGCGGTTTCTGAAACGCCGGGCCGGGGCAGTATCTGGCATTTTGTGATCACCGGTGGCCTGGTATTTGTGTCGATCCAGAATCGGGTTGTTCCGCCCACGGGAAACGGCGAGAGCTGCGCCATGACCATGATTCCGGAATCCAGGGTCGGCCCGTTGCCGTGAACGAGGAGGCTCAGTGTCGGCTGGTCCCAGCACCCTCTTTCGACCTGAAGCACCTCACACTGGACCAGGGACTCGGAGTGAATCCA
>JBPOIK010000117.1:0-89677 GCA_052034525.1 Planctomycetota bacterium | reverse complement strand
GCCTCACCGGTCCGTCGGCATCGACAACGCGGAGAACTCCGCCCGGCGCGGGGCGACAACACTCCCCCGGCATTCGACCGCCGGGTTGTTTCCCGACGTCGCCGAATCGACCTTCATCAGCCCGACCCGGGCGCGCACCCTGGGCGCGGATGGTTGGGCGGGCTTTGTTTTGTCGTTACGAACGGGCCCCTCACGCTTTTGCTGACGTCAGGGGCGGGACCGCGCTGGGCGATGCATCCATGCGCAGATCCCCTCCATTGGATTCACTCCTCCTACGCGAAAATAGAAACTGCCACGCGATGGACATCCTGGCTCCCCGAAACGGCCCATCCGGTACGAAGAAAGGACAGAACCCCCTCCGTGGGAGAATCTGTTCGTTGCCGCCCCGCCAGATGCTTGTAGCGTAACCATACCACAGAGAGTCCGCCGGATCGAGCGAAAGCCGCAGCGCGGGCTGCGCCCGCAGCCCAGGGGACGAAGGGACGGAGCGGCCCAGGCGCGCCGGGATGGCGAGAAAGCCGGCCCCACACAAGAGCGGGCGCTCCAGAAGAGCGGGTGGTGCGCACGAGCGCGTCTCACTGGACCGGTGACTATCGTTGGTCCAGGGTGCCGTTGCGGTGGGCGATCAGGCGCACGGAGGCGGGGTGCTGCAAGTCCCAGTCTTCGTACGCCGTCTCCAGCACCGTGGAGATGCGCGGCGTCACCCTCACGGTGGCGCGGGTGTGACCCGCCCATTCGATCTCGATTGGTCGGCTCAGATCCAGCAGGCCTTCATGAAGCCGCAATTCCAGTCGGTCGGTCCGCTGAGTGGTGATCGTAATGCGCTGGCCGTCGATTCGGCCGCCAAGGTATGCCAGCTTGCTCTGAAGCACCTTCGTGGCGTACGTGTGGAAGTCGGTCGACGGCGCGGAGAGGATGGTGATCAGCGAATCCTCCCACGGCTCCCCGTCAAAAGCCTCTTGCCGAAGCCAGCCCATCCGCCCCTGGGCCGGATATCGGAACCAGTGGGAAACGTCGTGGGCATTGGCGTCGCGGCGGGCGTTCCACACATCCACCAGCGCATCCGTCCACGGCTTCGCCGGCGACAGGGAAATATCCTCAAACCGTTTCACCCGCACGGGCAGCTTCTGGCGGTCGGCCACCGCCTCGATCACCTCCAGTGGGTCGGGCGGCGCCAGTTCGTCCGCCGGGCGCGAGGCGGGTCGCGATGCCGACGGACCCGTATATGCGATGAAAAGGGGCGTGCCGGCCAGGTTCCGGAGCAGGAACGGGTACGCCTGCCGCGGGTACGGCACGTCCGGGACCGGTTCAAGCGCGATGGCGCCGCTGATCCAATGTGTGTGGAACAGAGCCAGGTTGATCGCCGCCGCGCCGTTTCCGCCCCCCGCGCCGACGACATACACTCGATCGGTGTCCACATGACAGCGCTGCCGGATTTCGCGGAGCAGATTCGCCGGCTCCCCGGCCTCTCGGGAGGGGCTCGCGAAGGCGCCGCCGGCGAGGTCGCGGGGCATCGCAATCAGGACCGGACCTATATCTTGCGTGATGATCTGCGAGAAGGTCTCCGCCTCGGCCAGCGGTCCTTCGTACAGCAGCACCACCAGCGGATAGGATACCGACGGGTGGTAGCCCTCCGGCACAATCAGCCGCGCCGTCCGTTGCCTTCCCGTCGCGGTTTCGCAGGCGATGTCCGTCGGACCGGCCCGCATTGGCTCCCATACATTTGCACGGCCCAATGCCTCGATGACTTGGGCTACATCCACTCCCTCGCACGTTTCGATCGACACTCTGATTTCCGCCCGCTTCGACGAATCGGTTTCCGTAAAGTATCGCTGAATCAGGTCGGTCAGGTTTGAATCGGGGGCAGTCGCAGGGGTGCTGTCCGCGCGTCCGACCGAGGAACCCATTGCAAGCCACGCGGCCAGAAGAAGCCAAATCCGTGCGACTGATATTGGCCTCCTCCTTGCTTGTAACGGCTTTTCTGTGAAAGGGTTACGCAAAATAGTGACCCAAAAATGCTGACCTGAACAGGTCGGTTATAAATCGCGCCAGCTCGTCCTGTCAGCGGCGATTACTCGTGGCTCACGCTCACCGTGAATCCGTACCCTGTCTGCTGATACGTGAAAGTGATGGTCGCGCCGCAATCAAACACGAGACCCTGCTGGAGAATGCGGGGAGTCCCGGTCCCCAGTTCCGCGCCTGAATTGGGGTCGAGGAATCGACCACCAGCCACACCAACGATCAGCCCATCACTACAGTGCCACTTGATCGTGTCCGCAGACTTGGGGATAAGAAGCCCTGTCCCGGCCACCCCGATGTCGTCCACCACCAGGTAGGCCGGGACGAACAGAGATTCTACGGAACCACCTATATCATCGAAAGTTGCGTGGAATTGCGCTTCAACCACCACGTCTGTTTCGTTCACGAACCGAACCAGCACGGAAGCATCCCCTGGAAGGGAGCCATTTGTGTTGTCTCCAGCCGAATTGCTGTTGTCGGAAGGGCCGTGAGTGCCGTCGGAGGGCGGAGGGGCGGCGCAGCCGCCGAGAGCAGCAGCGATGACGAACACACTCGTCCAGCCGCAGATGCGCAGCGTATGGTGTTTCATGGGCAGCTCCTGAGGCGCGATTGAAGGTTTCCGGCGGCACGTCTTTCCGCGACAGGTACGGGGCGCCTGGTGTCCGGGCCGGAAGCAGTCTACCGATTTCCCGTCCTTCGACAAGGATCGACAGCTTTTAAGCCATGATTCCACCGTAGGTAACGATTGACAGGGCCATTTGACAGCCTGTTGTCGGTTCGTATAATGCGTGTTTTCGGACCGGTGTGTGTGAGAAAACCCACGCCGGGGCTGTAGAGATAGTGCGCATCGAATGGCAACCGTCACGCTCGAGAACGTCGGCAAGGTATATCGCGGTGATCGGGGCGAAGTGACCGCCGTGGAGAACGTGTCGCTGGCCATTGCCGACCGCGAGTTTGTGGTTCTGGTGGGCCCGTCCGGGTGTGGCAAAAGTACGACGCTGCGAATGGTGGCCGGTCTCGAAGAGATCACCACCGGAACCATCCGCATCGGCGATCGGATCGTCAACGACGTGGCCCCGAAGGACCGGGACATCGCGATGGTGTTCCAGAACTATGCCCTGTACCCGCATATGACGGTGTACAACAACATGGCCTTCGGGCTGAAGATGCGGAAAATCGCCAAGGCGGAGATTAAGACCAAGGTCCACAAAGCCGCGCGGATGCTGGGCATCGAGCACCTGTTGCAGCGTAAGCCCAAGGCCCTCTCGGGCGGCGAGCGGCAGCGTGTGGCCGTCGGCCGGGCGATCGTGCGCAGTCCCAAGGCGTTCCTGTTTGACGAACCGCTGTCGAACCTGGATGCACGGCTGCGCGTCCAGATGCGGGCGGAACTGAAGAAACTTCACCGTGAGTTGCAGACGACGGCCATTTACGTGACCCACGACCAGGAAGAGGCGATGACGCTGGGGGATCGGATCGTGGTCATGAAGGCCGGTCGGGTCCATCAGTGTGCGACTCCTCTGGAGGTCTATTCCCGCCCGGCGGACCGGTTCGTTGCGGGATTTGTGGGGACTCCGCCGATGAACTTCCTTTCGGGCCGGTTGCGGGAGACGGACGGGGGCCTGGTGTTCGACGAGGGCAGCGGCTCGATCCGCCTGCCCAAGGCGTTGCACCGTCGACTGGCGGGCCGATTGGGGCAGGAGTTCGTGCTCGGGGCACGGCCGGAGACGCTGTCGTTTTCCGCCTCCGCGCAGGCGGAGACGGCCGCCGGCGGCAATGGTCTGCCGGTGCAGGTGATGGTCGTGGAGACGCTGGGCGCGGATCAGGACGTGTATCTTCAGACTCGCGCCGGCGTGCAGATGGTGGCCCGGGTTCCTGCCGATCTGGGCGTGAAGGAAGGAACGAGCGTCGAGGTGTACCTTGACAGCGATCGGGTGCATCTGTTCGAGCCGGGAGAGAACGGCGTGAACGTCAGTTTGGATGGACAGGGAGTTCAGACCAGTGCGGCCTGACCGGGGCCGGCGCTGGAGGTTCACCCGTCAAGGGGCGCCGGAGCACGTGGTGGCGACGGTCGGGCGCAGCGGAAGGAAGTTCCCGATGCGTTGAAGACCTCGAACAACCGGCAGGCGTGTCCGTCCAAGGTGGGTTTGCCCGGTGCACAGCCCACTTTTTTTACCGGTGCGGAGGGGGCGGAACGGTGTGAAAGCCAGGGCGAGCACGGACGCCGGCTGATCCGTGCGTGAGAAGTGCATTGCGGAACAGTCGAAAATGAATTCACAGGAAGTCTTGCGGATTATCGACTCGATCTGTCGCGATAAATCCATCGACAAGGAGATGATCTACGCGGACCTCGAGGCGGCCATGGTATCGGCCGTTCGAAAGGCGTACGGACAGATCGAAGACGTTTCCGTCAAGATCGACCGGATGACCGGGCAGATTTCCGCCCTCCTGGAAGGTCGGCCCATCGCCATGACGGAACTGGGACGGATCGCGGCACAGACGTGCAAGCAGGTGATGATCCAGCGGATTCGCGAAGCCGAGCGGGGCAGTATCTTCGACGAGTATTCCGAGAAGGTCGGGACCGTGGTGACCGGGACGGTGGCCCGTTTCGAAAGCGGTGCCCTGGTGGTGAATCTCGGACGGGCGGAGGGCTTTCTGCCTCGCAGTGAGCAGATTCCGGGCGAAACGCACCACGTGGGCGATCGGGTGCGCGCGATGGTGCTGGACGTCGAGGAGAAGCCGAACCAGGTGCGGATCGTGCTTACGCGCAGTCACCCGGACTACATCCGCCGGCTGTTTGAGCTGGAGGTTCCGGAGGTCGGCGAGCGGATCATTGAAATCCGGGCATTGGCCCGGGAGGCGGGATACCGGACGAAGGTAGCGGTGTCGTCCATCGACTCGAAGGTGGACGCGGTGGGTGCCTGCGTGGGCGTGCGGGGCAGCCGCGTGCGAAACATTGTCGATGAGCTGGGCGACGAGAAGATCGACATCGTGCGATGGAACGAGTCGTCGCAGATCCTGATCGCCAATGCCCTCAAGCCGGCGGAAGTGCAGGAAATCGCCCTGTGCTTCGAGTTGAATCGGGCGACGGTGGTGGTGGCGGATGATCAGTTGTCGCTGGCCATCGGCAAGCGCGGGCAAAACGTGCGCCTGGCCGCCCGGCTGACCGGCTGGGACATCGATATTCTGACCCCCGTGGAATACAACAAGGGTCTGGATGACATGGTCAAGGCCCTGCGCTCCATCGAGGGCGTGGACGACATGCTCCTCGAGAAGTTCATGACCATGGGCCTGATCTCCGTCGCGGATATCGAGGAGATCGGGCCGGAGCCCCTGATCAAGGAACTGGAGGTGTCGGAGGAACTGGCCAGCCACATCGTCGCCGAATCGGCGGAGGCGGCCAAGCGGTTGGCCGCCGAGGCGCAGGCCGCCAAGGCGGCGGCGGCCGCCGCCGCCGAAGAGGCCGCTCGGGCTGCGATGGAGGCGGAGGCTGGTCCCCCGGAGGGTGTGGCCGTGACGGCCGCGGGCGTGCCGGTGGAGGCCGAGGCAGACGCTTCGGAGGCGACGGCGGGAGAAACGACCGCCGCCGTCCTGAACGTGTCGACGGAATCGGAGGGGCCCGCGGCGGAGTCGGCGGAATCCGAGGGATGACGGTCGGCACGGGAGTGACCCGGGCGGTGGGGAAAGCGGAGGCGGAAAGGTCGACTGCGGGTTCCGCCACGGCGCAGACGAAAGTGTGTCCATCTGGCCGGGCGCGGTGAGTCTTTGGGAAGGGTTGTGTGTCTTGGCTGAGAAAATGCGCGTTCACATCCTGGCGAAGGAACTGAACGTCACAAGTAAGGCGATCCTCGAGAAGTGTTCCGCTGAAGGCCTGAACGTCAAGAACCATATGTCCACCTTGACGGCCGGCCAGACCGCGACGCTGCGCGAGTGGTTCTCCGAAGGCACACACGGCACGAGCGTGGAGGTGGCGGACCGGGTGAACCTCGAGAAGGTCCGGGTACCGCGCCGGCGGAGGAAAGCGGCGGATTCGCAGGCCGTGGCGGTCGAGGTGGAAAAGGCCGTTGGCGAGGAGGTAAGCGAGACTCCCGTCGCGGTGGAAGCGGAAGTATCACCGCCCGTGGTAGAGCAGGAGCCTGCTGCGCCCCCGACGGTTGTGGAGACTCCGACGGCGCCGGCCGTTGTCGCCGAGGTGTCGGTCGAAGTGGTGGACGACGCTCCGGAAGCGCCTCCGGTCGAGCCGGCGCCGGTTATGGAGGTGGCAGAGGTGGCCGAGGCGGTGGAGACGGCGGAGGTTCCGGCCGCCGGCCCGGCGGAATCGCCAGCGGAGCCCGCCGAGCCGCCCAAGCCGGCCGGTCCACAGAACGTGCCCAAGCCGGCTCGTCTGCGGGGGCCCCGCGTTGTGCGATACGAACCACCGGAGCCGGATGTGTTCACACCGGGTCGGCGGGGACGTCGAGGGGAGATCGCCGAGCCGGTTCTGGGCGACGCGTCTTCGGACAGGGACGTGGGCGTTGAGCGAGGGGGCGGTCGTCGCGGCGAGGGGGCGGGAAAGGCCGGCACGAAGTCGCGTCGGGTTTCCGAACGGCGAGGAGGTCGCGGTTCCGGCGCGGGCGACCAGTTGAAGGAATGGCGCGACCGCGACCTGCTGGAGCGTCGGGAGCGTCTGGCCGGGGCCACGGGGCGACGGATTCACACCCGTCGCTTCGAAATGAAGTCCCCCCAGGGTGCCGCCCCGGTAATCGAGCGGAAGACCAAGGCGGAAATCCGGGAGCCTTTCACGCTGAAGGATTTTTGCGCGGCGCTGGGAGTGCCGTTCCTGCAGGTATTCAACATACTCAAGCGTGAGCACAACGTGTTGTGCAACGTGAACAGCATGATCGACAAGGACGTGGCAGAGCTGGTGGCCCTGGACTTGGGGGTCGAGCTCACCGTACTGGAGGCGAAGACTTCCCTGGACCTGCTGAAAGAGGAATTCGACCGTCGGGAGCGTTCCCATCTTCAGCCGCGGCCGCCGGTGGTGACGTTTCTGGGACACGTGGACCACGGCAAGACGAGCCTGCTCGACGCCATCCGGCGCACCCATGTCGCCTCCCATGAGGATGGCGGCATCACACAGCACATCGGTTCGTACCATCTGCAGACCCCGTACGGCCCCGTGACGTTTCTGGACACCCCCGGCCACGAGGCATTTACCGCGATGCGGGCCCGCGGCGCGCAGATGACGGACATCGTGGTTCTGGTCGTGGCGGCGGATGACGGCGTGATGCCGCAGACAGTGGAGGCCATCAACCACGCCAAGGCGGCCAACGTGCCGATCCTGGTTGCGCTGAACAAGATTGACCTGGGTGCGTACAGGGAGGTGGAGATTTACGGTCAACTGGCCCATCACGGGCTGACACCCAGCGGCGATTGGGGCGGCGAGGTGGACGTGATCCGTACGTCGGCGGTCAAGGGCGAGGGCATCAATCAGTTGCTGGAGCATCTGGTGGCCCTGGGCGATCTGCTGGAGCTCAAGGCGGATCCCACGGTGCAGGCCACGGGCACGGTGATCGAAGCGGAGACGAAGGAGGGTGTGGGCCCGGTGGTCCGACTGCTGGTGCAGGAAGGGACGCTTCACAAGGGCGACATCGTGGTCTGCGGCAACGCCGCGGGCAAGATCCGCGCCCTGCACAACGATCGGGGAGCCGCCATCGACGAGGCCGGTCCCGGACTGCCCGTCGAAATCTGGGGTCTGGAGGACGTGCCGACGGCAGGGGACCGGCTGTTCCAGGTCGACTCGATGCAACGGGCCAAACAAATCAGTCAGGAGGTGACGCAGCGGCGTCTGGTGGAATCGCGGACCGAGACGCGCAAAGCCCGCTCGCTGGAAGACCTGTTCAAACAGCGGGACGAAGGCGAGATTCCCGATCTGAACGTGATCGTGAAGGCGGACGTCGACGGTTCCGTCGATGTCCTGAAGCATTCGCTGGGCGAGCTGCCGTCGGACAAGGTGCGGCTGAGCATCCGGCATGCCGGCGTTGGCGCGGTCAATGACAGCGATGTGACCCTGGCAGAGGCGTCGGACGCGATCATCATCGCGTTCCGGGTCACCACGCAGGCCGGCGCGAAGCGCCTGGCCGAGGCCAAACAGGTCGACATCCGCTACTACCGCGTCGTGTACGAGGTCATCGACGAGATCATCAAGTCGATGGAAGGCAAGCTGGCCCCGGAGGAGCGTGCGGAGGATCGGGGCAAGGCGGAAGTGCGCCAGGTCTTCAAGATCAGCAAGATCGGCTGGGTGTCCGGCTGCATGGTCACGGAGGGGACGGTGGGTCGGAACCATCTGGCCCGGGTGGTGCGGAACGGCGTGGTCGTGCGGGAAGGGTGCAGACTGGAATCGTTGCGGCACTTCAAGGACGACGCCCGGGAAGTGCGCGCCGGTCTGGAATGCGGCATTCGTCTCGATGGTTTTGACGACACGAAACCGGGCGACGTGATCGAGACGTACGAGATCATCCAGATCGCGCGAACGTTGTAGACGTCGGCCGACGGCGGATCGGGATATGATCGAATTCAAGGCGGAATGCGGTCACACCGTACGGGCGAAGGACGAGGACGCGGGCAAGGTCGTACGTTGTTCGTATTGCGGCCGCGAAACGCAGGTCCCGGAGAAGAACCCCGGCTCGGACGACCTGGAGTATCTGTTCTCCGAGGTCGAAAAAACCGGCGTGTACGAATCGCCGACCGATCGGCAGCGTGTAAAGCGGATGAAGGGCAGGCCTTCCACGGGCCGGCCGGACCCTCTGCTGGCGGGCGCCCGCGGATCACCGTACTCCATCGTCGCGAAACTCTGCTACGCCGGCGTGGTGATGGTTCTGCTGATTGTCATCGGCAAGATGGTTCACAAGCAGTTCACGGAGGCGAAGACGCCGTCGCCGGTTGTCGATTCACCTCCGGGAGGCGTCGTGGAGACGGCCGGCGGGGACGCGCGAGTGGGTCTGCTGCGGCCTCGGCTCTCGCCCGGAGGGGCGGGTCTTTATGTGCGGTCCGTTCCGGCCGGGGCGGAGATTTACGTGACCCGCAAAGGGGCCGGCCGGTCGGGCGCGGGGCTGAGATTCAAGCCGGAAGACGTTCGCTGCATGTTGAGCAGCGGCGAGACCACCGACAAGGTGACGGCGGGCGAAGAGTACGACGTGTACGTGGTGTTGCGGATCAACGATCCGGAACTGATGAAACTGCCGGGCTACGCCGCGTTGCGGCGGAACCACGAGGAGAACCGCAACGACAGCCTGTTCGACGAGTATTTCCTGCCGGACGGTTCCTCCCAGGTTCTGACGGACGTGATGCCGGACCGGGCGCCGCTGGTGATCCGCAAATACGAATGCAAGATCTTTGACCGCACCTGGACGCCGGTGATCGCGTTGTTTCTGCCCGAACTGCCGTTGCCGGAACTGGTGCGGCATCTGCCGCGAGAGATGACTTTCGGATTCAATGAGGATGAGATCAAGGCGGAGCTGGAGTATTACGGAATCGAGGCCACGGATCGCAAGTACATGATAGACATCCTCCACCGGATCGGAATGGTTCCCTACCGGGACGTCTCGACCGGGCGCTATCGGATCTTCTCGATCAACCTGGTGGACGGGTCGATCTATCAGAGGCCCGGGACGTTCGGGCGCGCACGGGCCGGGGCGGCCGGGTCCGCCTCCGGTGCGTCATGACGGTGGGTGTGCTGACTCTGGATCTGGTCGTGTTCGAATCGCGGAGCCTCAAGGACAAGCGCCGGGTGATCAAGAGTCTCAAGGACCGGCTGGCGAACCGTTTCCGCGTATCCGTGGCGGAGGTGGATCACCTCGATGTCTGGCAGCGGGCGGTGCTGGGCGTTGCCCTGGTGAGCAACGATCCGGTCCACGTGCACGGATGCCTGGATCGTATCGTGGATTTCGTACGCCGGCAGCGGGGAGTGAATCTGATCGATTACGACAAGCGGACCTGCTGATGTCGCCGGTGCGGGCGCCGCGGGGGGAAGGAAGACTCGTTTGGAATGGGATCGTTTCGCCTGGATAAGATGGCCAGTTTCATCCGCTCGCTGGTGAGCGAAATGCTCGCCACGAAGATGAACGATCCGCGCCTCTCGCGCTTTGTAAGCGTGACGCGCGTGGAGGTCAGTGGAGACCTTCAGATTGCCCGCGTGTACGTGAGCGTCATGGGCACGCCGGCCGAAGAGCGGCGAACGCTGGACGCGCTGACCCACGCCCGGGGCCACATTCAGCGATGGGTGTCACAACAGCTTTCCGTACGGCATATGCCGGAACTGCGTTTCCTGCCGGACCCTTCGATCAAGGGTACGGCCGAGGTTCTGCGGCGCATTGACGACGCCATGCGGGAGATATCCCCGCGCGCCGACGCCGCCGAGACGGAATCCGACGCAACCGGGGAAGACGCGGACGGAGGGCCGGCATGAAGAACGGAGCCGAATACGCCCGGCGGATCAAGAGGCTGTTCCGGCAGCTCCAGCGCGAATCGGGCGGCTGGGAGCCTGGGGAGCCGACGGACCCCGTCGAACAGCTCGCGGTGGCCGTTCTCAGCAGCAACACGACACCTGAGCAGGGCCGCAAGGCGCTGGGCCGTCTCCGCGATTGCATGGTGGACTACAATGAGCTGCGCGTCTCGGCGCCGGCGGAAGTATCCGGCCTGATCCGAGACCTGATTCCGGACAACCTCGAACGGACCAAGGCCCTGCTGACCGTTCTGGACGCGGTGTATCAGACCGAGTACTGCGTGGACCTGCGCGGCTTGCGGAACCTCGGCCTGCGCGAGGCGCGCAAATATCTCGAAACTCTGGAGGGCTCCGATCCGTATGTCGCGGCATCCGTGCTGCTCTGGAGTCTCGGCGGTCACGCCATTCCGGTCAGTCCGCGACTGCTGGAAGCAATGCGAACCCACAACCTGGTGGATGCGGACAGCACCCACGCGGAAGTGCAGTCTTTTCTGGAGCGTCATATCAGCGCGACCGATGCCCGCTTGTTCTGCCACCTGATGGAGTCTTATGCCTCCAGACCCCCCCGCCGCGCACCGGGCAGGCCTTCCGCTTCATCGGCCGGGAAACCCGCCGCCAAGGCCGTTGTGAAACCCGCCAGGCCAACCCGGGCCGGGTCCGCTTCGGCGGGACGAAAGAAAAAGGCCAGATCGTGAGGACACAATGCTGAAGACCGCTCGACCGTCTCTGCGGGGGAGATGGATCGTTATGGCGTGGGGCGTGACGGGGCTTCTGGCATGGAGTACGGCCTGCCGGATGCCGCCGGGCGAGCCGGCGAATTCGCCGGCCCGACAGGCCGCGGTGGACCCGGCGGCGGCCGACTACGATCCGGCCCGGGCGTGGCTGAGCCTCCAGCAGATCGCTCCGGACCCCGTCGTACCCGAAGGCCCCCGCGAGCCGGAAATCGTTTCCTCCGCCATCCAGAAACGGTTGGACCGCGCGCGGGAGCTGGAGGCTCAGGCCCGCTACGCCGAAGCCGTCGGCGAACTTGAGGAAGCCCTGCGGGAGGGCCCGTCGGCCACCGTCCATCGGGCGCTGGCCGCCCTTTGTCTCGCGTCGGGCGCTGCCGAATCCGCCCGCAGCCATGCGGATCGGGTGCTGGCGCTGCGTCCCAACGACGGTGTCGGCCACTACCTGCGGGGCGTGTTGGCGGCGGACGCGGAGGACGCGATCGGGCAGTTTCGCATTGCCCTTCGCTGTCCGGACCAGGCCGCGGACCGATCCCGTGAAGCACTCACCCGGTACCGGCTCGCGCAAAGCCTGGAACGTGAAGGCTATCTGGCGGCAGCGCTGGAACAGTATCGCCAATACGAGTCGCTGGGGGCGGGTCTGGATGACACGAGTCCGTCCGATCCCGAATTGACCCGACTGCTGCAGGTCAACGGTCCGACGGCCATCGTTCCCATGGCAGCCATCCAGGAACGCCTGGGACAGATTGCCGAGGCGGCCGACACCCTTGGCCGGGCGCTGTCCGTGGACGGCCGGATGGATTCGCAGATGTACGCGCACTATGTGCGTCTGCTTGCGCGATCCGGTCGGACCGCAGAGGCACTTGCGGCGCTGCGCGACTGGGACGGCCCGACGCCGTTGCTGGTGGAGCTTCTGAAGGATGTTCACGGTTCCAGCGGGGGCGAGGCGCTGATCCAGGATTTGCTGTCGCTGGCGAGCCGGCGTCCGGACGATTCGGCGGCGATGCTGGCCGTGTCCGATGCCCTGGCCACGCAGGCCCGGGCGGACGAAGCGGAACACGTTCTGCGAGACTACGCCGCCCGGCACCCGGACGATGCGGACGCCGCATGGCTGCCGTTTGACTTTCTGATCCGCCGACAGTGCTGGGTACAGGCTTTGGACTGCCTGATCGAGGTTCTCGAGCGTCAGCCGGATCGGTACCCGGTCGCGCGGGCCCGGATGAAGTCGCTGGCGGCCGGCGGGGAGGCGACGCGTGCGGTGTGGGCGGCTCCCGTGGCCGCCGACGTGAGTGGGCCCCGCGCGTATGTTCTGGGCTGCCTGGCTCTGGATGCCGCGGACACGGCGCGCGCCGAGTCGTGGCTGCGGGCGAGCCTGGAGCGGGCGAACGGTTTTGCGGGTCCGCGCGTCGAGCTGGCGAACCTGCTCCTGCGGCAGTACCGGTGGCAGGATGCCATTGATCTGGCACAGCCGGCCTCGGTTTCGGATCCGCAGTTGGAGCGCGTACTTGGGCACGCCTGCGCGGGTCTCGACGACGTGGACGGGGCCGTTGCGCACTTCAACGAGGCGATCCGACTGAACCGGGCGGACACGGAGTCCATGCGGGCGCTGGCCGAGCTTTTCGAGCGGACGGATCAGCCGCTTCGGGCCCGTCGGCAATACGAGCTGATTCTGGAAGAGAACCCGCTGGACCATCAGGCCCGCGAGGCGCTGGCGATGGCCTATCTGGAGAGCGGCGACCGGGAGGCGGCCCAGGCCCAGGTCGCTCGACTGGAGCGCCTGGCCGCCCCACCGCAGGCGGTGGCCCGCTGCCGCGCTCGACTGGCATTCCGTCCGGACGCGCCGGACTACGAAGGGTTCCGCCGGGACCTGCTCGAGGCGAGTCGTAACGCCCCGCTGGAGGCCCGGACCGCGTTTCTGATCGCACTGAGCCTGACCGCCGAGCGCAGATACGACGCGGCCCTGCCCTACCTGCAGCGCGGGCTGGAGGCCGACGCGGACGACATCGCGCTGTTGGATCTCCAGGTCGGCACGCTGCGACAGCAGTTGCGGTTCGCGGAGGCGGAGGCGGTGGTCCGCGAGCTGGTCCGGCGCTATCCCAACCGCGAAGCGATGCTGGCCGGGCTGCTGGATCTGCTGCTGGTTCAGCAGAAGCACACGGAAGTGGTGGAACTGGCGCAACGGATACTTGAACACGAGACGTTCTCCGCCGCGTTTCTGGAACAGTGTCGTCGGGAGCTGCCGGCGGCGCTGCGCGCCCTGGGGCGGGGCGAGGAGGCGTGCGTGACGGTCCGGCGGTGGCTGGAGCGCGAGCCGGACAATCACGATCGGCGCGATCTGCTGCTGGGGACGCTCGTGTCCGAGAAGCGCTTCGACGAGGCGCTCGCGTGGATCGACACGTGGGAACAGACATCGGGCGGGTACGCCAGGCGGGAGGAACGGATCGACATCCTGACGCGCAGCGGACGGTTCGAGCGCGCGTGTCAGCGCTTGCTGGAGTGGCTGGAGGAAGACCCGGGCGATCAGGGACTTCATTTCGACCTGATTGCCACCCTGATCGAGGCCGGACGCTACGATGACGCTCTTGAACTGGCCGTCGCGAACTATGCCACCCCGAGCGGTCGCATCGGTTACGAGCGCATCGCCCTGGAGGCCTATGACGCGGCCGGGCGCCACGAGGAGGCGATACGGCTGATCCAGCAGTGGATTCAGAGGACAGAGCGCCGGTTGGCGGACGACGTTCCGTTCGGAATCGAGCAGGTCCAGGGCATGCTCATCGACCAGATGCTCGCGGCCGGCCAGATCGACGACGCGCGCCGACAGCTCAATTCCTGGATTGACCAGGAACTCAACCCGCCGGTCCGCGTGTTCTACCTGAGCCTGCTGGCGACCTGTGAACGGCGATCCGGTCGGATCGCACAGGCGCTGGAGTCGCTGGAGCTGGCCTACCGGATGAATCCGCTGGATGTGAACGCCTGCAACAGCCTGGGGTATTCGTGGGCGGACGCGGGCGTGCGGCTGGATGAGGCGGAAGAACTGATCCGGTATGCGGTGGCCCAGAATCCCCGCAACTACGCATATCTCGACAGCATGGGGTGGGTTTTGTACAAAAGGGGGGATTTCGCCGGCGCCCGGTATTGGCTGGAGCTGGCCCGCGGAGCGGACGAGGAAGCCGATCCGGTCATCCTCGATCACCTGGGGGACACCTGCTGGCGTCTGGGGGAAACGGCGCGTGCAACGGCGGATTGGCAGGCGGCCGTCGATGCCGCCCGGACGGGAATGCAGCGGGATCGCCGCCGTCGGGAAGACCCGGACTGGCAGAGCGTTGCGGAGCAGGCGCCGGCGAAAATCGAGGCCGCCGCGGCCGGGCAAACCCCGGACGTGGCCCCGCTGGGCGGCGAGACGGAACCGGTGGATTCGGTCACCTGAAGCCGACTGAGGCCGCAGCCCTTCTGCGTGGGACCGGCTTTCCCGGCCGGCCGCCGATTGCCCTCGCACGGCATACGCCGGGGGTGTCGTGCGTTCCATGACTGGATCGTTTCGCCCTGCTGGAGAACACCAAATGGCTGGTCATTCCAAATGGTCGACCATCAAGCACAAGAAGGCGGCATTGGATGCCAAGCGGGGCCGGGCGTGGAGCAAGCTGGCTCGCGACATCACGATCGCCGCTCGTCACGGCGGAGGCGAACTCTCCGCGAATCCGCGCCTTCGGCTGGCCGTCGACAAGGCCAAGAGCGCCAACATGCCCAAGGACACCATCGAGAAGGCCATCAAGAAAGGCACGGGCGAACTGGCGGGCGAGGCGATCGAGGAAGTCGTTTATGAAGGCTATGGTCCGGGCGGCGTGGCCATCATGTGCACCTGCCTGACGGACAACCGCCATCGGACGGCCCCGGAAATCAAGAAAATCTTCGAGCGCGGCAACGGCAACCTGGGGGCGCCCAACTGCGTCTCCTGGATGTTCAGCAAGAAGGGCGTGTTCGTGATCGCGCACGAGTCGGCCGACGAGGAGAAGGTCATGGAGGTGGCCCTGGAGCACGGCGCGGAAGACGTCAGCACGTCCGACATGGCCCACGAGGTGATCTGCGACCCCGACGCCTACGAGAGCATCAAGGAGGCCATCGAGGCCGCCGGCATTGCCATCCAGAGCGCCGACGTGACCATGATTGCCGCCAACCAGATCACCCTTGATCTCGAAAATGCCCGCAAGGTGCTCAAGCTGATGGAGAATCTGGAAGATCACGACGACGTCCAGAGCGTCTCCTCGAACTTCGACATTCCGGACGACGTGATGGCTGAGCTGGCCAAAGAGAACTGACCGGCTGGCGCGACGGAGCCATGCCGATGATCGTAGAGACGCAAGTTCCGTACACCCTTCGGGAATGGGTCGACCGGGAGGTCGGGCCCGATGAGCGGCTTCAGTGGATGGACATGCCGGCGCCCCGGTTCTTCACCGGCACGTCCATTGGGGCGTTTCTCTTCGCCATTCCCTGGACGGGGTTCGCCGTATTCTGGACGGTCACGGCGGCATGGGGTACACGACAGGCGTCGGACACAGGTGGGTCCGGCGCCGTCGCCATTCTATTCCCCCTGTTTGGCGTTCCTTTCATCCTTATCGGCTTGGGTCTGTTCTTCAGTCCGCTCTGGGCCTACCGCAAGGCGCGCCGAACGGTGTATGTCATCACGGACCGGCGGGCCATTCTGTTTGAAGGCGGGTGGAGCACGACTGTTCGATCGTTTCCGCCCGACCAGCTTCGAGACGTCTTCCGGGAGGAACGCAGGGACGGCAGCGGTGACGTGATCCTCTGCCGTCGCACCTGGCGGGACTCCGACGGCGACCGTCACACGCAGGACGTTGGATTCATGCGCATTCGAAACGCCAAGGCCGTGGAAGACCTGATCCGGGAGCTGGCTCAGAAGGCGACGTCAGCCGGAGGCCAGCGCGTCCGTTGAGCCTCCGGCGCGATGCGCTGCCGAGGCCGGGCGATTCCGGGGCCTGTCTCAACCGGGAGGTTCCCTGTTCCGATAACCTCGTATGGGTTCCGCGCGGATGGGAGCTTCGCGCGGATCCCCGGGGTTCCGGAATGTCGTTGTCGGATTCCTCATCCCGTTGCGTCGTGATCTTTGCCGGGTCGCCGCACGCGCCATCGGCCATCGAGCACGTGGAGGCGGTGGCTCAGGCGAATCCGGCGTGGCGATTCGTCGTCGTGCAGCAGCATCCGCCGCGCCCGCCGCGCGGACGGTGGCTGCGGGCGAAGCTGCGACGGCTGCGACGCGAGCCGGTGTCCTATCCGCTGGAACTGGCCGGGCAGCTTGCCGGCAGACTCCTTCATGCCGCTCCCGCCGCCATTGCAGGGACCGTGGCCCTGCCGGCGCGGTTCGAGGACATCCGGCTTCCGAATGTGGCCGTGCATTCGTGCGTACGGCTGCACGACGCGGACACGCTGGCACACGTCGGGTCCTTGCGGCCGTGGCTGGGCCTGGCGATCGGTGCGCCGATTCTGCGGCCGGATTTGTTCCGCATTCCGCGGCTCGGCACGCTGAATCTGCATAAGGGTCTTCTGCCTGACTATCGCGGCATGCCACCGGGTTTCTGGGAGCTGCATGACGGGGTCGCCTGCTCCGGCGTCACCGTACACTGGGTGGACGAGGGGCTCGACACCGGGCCGATTCTGATCGAACGGCGTCTGTCCGTTCCGGCCCATTCCACGGTGGCCGGCCTGGCCGCCGCGCTGGACCGTTTGGGTACCGAAACGCTGATCGACGCGCTGCGACGGATCGAAACGCACCCGACGCCCGGCGGCACGGCCATTCGGAGGGCTCCCTCGCAAGCGCATCGCCGGCCCTCGTGGCGTGTGGCCCGTTCCGTCCGCCGCCGACTGGCGAGGCGCCGCCGGCCGTCGCGGTCTTTCCGAGGCCGGCTGCGCTGCGCCGCCAAGCACGTCGTGCTGGCGGCGTACGTGTATCTGTGGGCGCCGCTGCGCAATCGAATCCGCGCGCGGCGCGGTCTGTGCCATGCCACGGTGCTGCTCTATCATCGGGTCAGCGACGAGCTTCTCGACTCTGTCACGGTGGGCGTGGAGCAGTTCTGGCGGCAGCTCGAGCTGCTGCGCCGCCATTACGACGTGACAGACCTGCCTGCGCTGCTGGCCCGCCGCGGGCAGCCACGAACCAGGCCATGCGTCGCCATCACCTTTGACGACGGCTACGCGGACAATCTTCGTGCCGCCATGCTGTTGCGCCGGGCCGGAATGCCCGCGATGTTTTTCCTGTCCACGTCCATCGTGGGCAGCGATGGCGCATTTCCGCACGACCTGCAAAGCCTCGGCCGGCGCATCGAACCGCTGACCTGGGAACAGGCGCGGCAAATGGCCGGCTGGGGTTTTGACTTCGGCAACCACACGGAACACCACACCCGACTCAGTGCCGTTGCACCGGACGACGCGCTGCGGGAGATTCAAGCCGCCGAACAGCGACTCGACGCCGAATTGCACCGCAACGGCCGGCCGCGCTGCCTGGCCTATCCGTACGGTCGGGAAACCGATTGCACGGACCTCCTCCGCCGGTTGCTGGCAGGCGCCGGCATCGCCGCCTGCTTGTCCGCCTACGGCGGCGTGAACCCGCCCGACTTCGATCCCATGAACGTCCGGCGCCAGGCCGTGGATCACAGCTTCAGCCCCCTGGCGTTCCGCGCCGCGGTGGAAGGCTGGCGATCCCGCGCGTAACATCCCCTCACGCCCGCCGGCTGTCGTTCGCTGCACAACCCCCTCTTCGACACTCCCGGGACGTGGCTCTGGCCGAACAATCCCGACATGGGGTAGGATTCCCGGCTCCGGTCAGGCAGTTGCGGTTCACCGGATATCAAGGCATATGCTGTGAGGATACGATTCCATGAACACCCATCGAAATCGCCGTCGAATAACGATCGGATTCAGCGGATTTGCCCTCGTGGCGGCCTGCGCCCTCACGATCGGCGCCGCCCAGGAGAAGGAAGAGATGGAGCCGTACAAGGATCGGGTGCAGCCGGTGGAGAAGCGCGTGGACGATCTTCTACCCCGCATGACGCTCGAGGAGAAGATCCGCCTGCTGGCCGGCAATGTAATGGACACATATCCGAACGAACGGCTGGGCATCCCCGCCCTGTCCATGGCGGACGGCCCGCACGGCGTGCGGCATGGCAACGCCACATGTTTCCCCACGGGCGTGGCCATGGCCTCGACCTGGGATCCAGCCCTCATCCAGCGGGTTGGCGAGGCGATGGCCCGCGAGATGCTCGCCAAGGGCCGCAACGTGCTGTTGGGCCCGTGCATCAACATCAACCGCGTCCCGCACGGCGGACGGAATTTCGAGAGCTTCTCGGAAGACCCGTATCTCGCCGCGCGGATGGCCGTCGCGTACGTCAAGGGCGTGCAGGGCCAGGGCGTCGTGGCCACGGCGAAGCACTTCGCCGCCAATAACCAGGAGTGGGAACGCACCACCATCAACGTCCGCGTCGACGAACGGGCGCTTCGCGAGATCTACCTGCCGGCCTTCGAGGCGGCGGTCAAGGAGGCAGGGGTCTGGGCTGTCATGGCGTCCTACAACCGGCTCAACGGCCCGTACGCTTGCGCAAACCATCACCTGCTCACCGAGATCCTTAAGGAGGAATGGGGCTTCAAGGGCATCGCCATGTCGGACTGGGGCGCGGTACACGGCACAGTCGATACGGCCAACGCCGGGCTCGATCTCGAAATGCCGCGGGGTGACTTCTTCGGCCCCGCTCTGCTGGAGGCGGTGAAGAAGGGCGACGTCACCGAGGCCGTCATTGACGACAAGGTCCGGCGGATTCTGCGAGTCATGTTCACGTTCGGCCTGTTCGACGGCCCGCGGCCGATCGACAAGGACGCCGTGGAGTGTGCGGCCCACCGGGCCTTGGCCCGCGAGGTTGGGGCGGCCGGTATCGTGCTCCTCAAGAACGACGGCGACCTGCTGCCACTGGACCGCTCCAGGATCCGATCCATCGCGGTGATCGGCCCGAACGCCGACGTGGCCCGGCTGGGCGGCGGCGGCAGTTCCGAAGTTGTGTCGACGACGTCCGTCTCGCCGCTGGAAGGAATCCGCGCGAAAGCCGGCGCGGACGTCGCCGTTCGATTCGCTCCCAGCTGCCGGTTTCCCGGCGATTGTCCACCGATCGAATCCACGTGCCTGCGTCCTGCGGCGGGCTCCGCCGAGACTTGCGGTCTGACCGCCCAATACTTTGCGAATCGCGATCTGAGCGGCGAGCCCGTTCTGACGCGGGTGGATGCCGCCGTGGACTTCGATTGGGGCACCGGCTCGCCCGCGCCCGTGGTGCCTTCAGACGATTTCTCCGTTCGCTGGACCGGCAAGCTCATACCCAGAAAATCCGGGCCGCACGTGCTGGCCATCGTCAGCGATGACGGCTCACGGCTTTGCATCGACGGCAAGCAGGTGATCGACAACTGGGGCGAGCACGCGACCCAGACGGCAAGCGCCACCCTCACCCTGGAGGCCGGCCGGGAATACGACCTGCTGCTGGAGTACTTCGAAGCGAAGGGGTCTGCGGTCATCCGGCTCGGCTGGACGCCGCCTCAAGAGGACGAGACGGCGTCCGCCGTACAGGCGGCCCGGGAATCGGACGTGGCGGTGGTGTTCGTCGGGCTGACCAAGCAGTTCGAAGGCGAAGGCATGGACAAGCGGAACCTGGACCTGCCCGGTCCGCAGGCCGAATTGATCTCCGCCGTCCGCCAGGCGAACCCGCGTACGGTCGTCGTGCTCATCCACGGCAGTCCCGTGCTGATGGAGTCGTGGATCGAGAAGGTTCCGGCGGTGCTGGAGGCCTGGTATCCCGGTCTGGAAGGCGGGCACGCTATTGCGGACGTTCTGTTCGGCGACGTCAACCCGTCCGGCAAACTGCCCGTGACGCTGCCGAAACGGTGGGAAGACTGCCCGGCCTGCGGCAACTACCCGGGCCAGGACGGCGCGGTGGACTACGCGGAGGGAGTTTTCGTGGGCTACCGGTATTTTGAGTTCAAAAAGGTGGAACCTCGATTTCCATTCGGCCACGGGCTGTCCTACAGCCATTTTGAAATCTCGAACGTCATGGTGACGCCCGAAACGGTTTCACCCGGCGAGCCGGTGCGCGTGACATGCACGGTCAGGAACGCCGGCAAACGGGCCGGTGCGGAAGTCGTCCAGCTTTATGTGCGCGACATGGAATCAAGCGTGAAGCGCCCCCGGATGGAGCTCAAGGGGTTTTCGAAGGTGAACCTTGCTCCCGGCGAGGCCCGGGATGTGACGTTCGATCTGGACGCGCGTGCCTTCGCCTTCTATCAGCCCGACCGGAAGGAGTGGGTGGTCGAGCCGGGCGAGTTTGCCATGCTGGTGGGTGTCTCTTCCCGCGATATTCGTCAAACGGCCCGGCTGGTCGTGAAATAGAGCCGATCACCGGCGCTTCTCCAGAGCCGGGGCGCGGGAGCATTGTCGCGCGGACGACCCGCCTGAAAGAAAAGCCGGAGTTGCCGGCCGTTCAGGGCTCGGCGGGCACCGCCGCGTGGGCGGGAGAACAAAGGACGATCTTCCGGGCGATCTGGCCGATGGCTTCGCGGACGGGGTTGTCGGCGGAAAAAGCGTCGGCGGGGCGCCCCAGGTCCAACAGCTCTGACACGAACGCGTAATCGTTGGGGACCCAGGCGAACACCGGCTTCTCGATGGTCTCCTGCGCATCCTCGACGGTAATGAGTCCGCGCGACCCGTCGTGGCGATTGACAACCACCTCGGTTCGCTCCGGGGGCACTCCCAGATCACTCAGTACGTCCATGTACCGCTTGGCGTTCCCGATGCTGAGCACGGAGAGCTGGCAGACGATCAGAACCAGGTCGGCCTGGTCCAGGACGGCCATCGTGCAGGCGTCCGTCTGCCGGGGCAGATCGACGACCACGTATTCATAGCCGCCTGTCAGCAGATCCATGATTCGCCGGATCACCTCCGGCGTGACCGCCCGCTGCTGGCGGATCGTCGCGGGGCGCGGCAGGATGGACACGTTGCAGGGCAGCGGGGTCAGCGCCGCTTCCAGCACCGCGCTGTCCAGTTCGCCGTCCGCGTGCTCCTGCGCGAGATCGTATATACTGAAGGTCGGTTCGCAGTCGAAGGTGACGGCCACCGTGCCGAACTGCAGATCCAGGTCGGCCAGCACGCAGCGTGTGGTCGACAGGCGGGCGATTTCCAACGCCAGCCCACAGGCGATGGACGTGGTGCCGCAGCCGCCGCTGGCGCCCGTGACGCAGATACACTTGCCGGCCTTTCGGGTCAGGCGATACTTGCTGGCCATCCGCGCCAGAGCCGCGCCCAGATCCTCCGGCTCGATCGGCTTTCGGACGAACTGATCACAGCCGGCCCTCATTGCCGACAGAATCAGCTCCGGGCCGGACTGATGGCTCGTCGCCAGCAGGGGCAGATCGGGATACCGCACCGAGACCTGCTCAAGAACCTCCAGTACCGGTTCTGGTTCCGGATCCAGGTGAAAGATCACGATCTTGGCGTCGCGCAGGCGCAGCACTTCCGCGAGCTTCTCCAGAGTTGCGACCTCATGCACCACATCGAGGGCGCTGCCGGCGCTGATTTGTTCGCGCAGCGCCTTCGAGGACGCCGAGTCGGTGTTGTAGAGGCACGCTCGCCGGACGTTTCTCATGGAATCGCGGCCCTGCGGAAGACAACCGTTGGGATCATGTGTCTGCTCAGAAATATCTATCGGCTCTCTCGGGGTTCGGATTGCGGATACGTGGACAGTGTTTGCATTGGCGGACGACGCGACGAAGCCGAAATAATCGGACCTTCTGAATCGCTTATGGGCCGAACCCGCGGCGTCGACCCGGCGAAGATGGACCGGCGCGGCTGCCGCTTTATCGGCCGAAGCTGAGGACACGCGTGGACGGACCGCGGTGCATGGGAACTCTGCGTACGGAATGGGGGACGGCCGCGACCTCGGAGGCGACAGAGGGGCCTGATAATGCTTACGTGGACAGTGCCGCGCATCGGCTTCAGTGACACTGGAGCCGATCCATGCAACTCAAGGGAGGCGCGTCTGTTCACGACATATGCGGATAGACGATCGCACGTCGCTTCGTGTCCGATCGCGTAAGAGTCCGATGCGGGTAGCCGGACTCGCCGTCAGGGGCGCGCGGCATGCAGAGTACGGATTCGCTGATAGGCATTCTGTCGAGGGCGGGAATTGGCGAGGGCGGCGCTGTGTCCTCGTCGCGTGCGGGGTTTCTGCCGATTCCGCTCAAGCACGCCCCGCTGTCGATTCTCAACACAACCCCGATCTACCTGAAGGCACGTCCGGCCGCGGACGGCACCGTTCATTTCGGAGAGACGTTCTCGCTGTATTCCAGCGGCGTGGTCTCCTTCACGGAACTGGACCGGACGCGGTTGCAGGACAATCATGTTCGGTTCGTCTACGTTCGGATCGCCGATCAACCGAAGTTCCAGCGACAGTTGGAACAGTGCCTGGCGGCGGTGGCCGCCGATCCGGACACCCCCGGCCAGGAAGCCTCCGCGCTGATCTACGAGACGAGCTATGAGCTGGTAAATGAGGCGTTGTCGGACCCCGGCCTGCAGTCCGTCTCCAGCTCTCTCAGAAGCGTATCGCACGCCGTAGCAACGTTCGTGTTGCACCAGAAAAAAGCGTTCTCGCATCTGTTTGCCACGGCCCGGCACGATTTCTACACGGCGACGCATCTGGTCAACGTAGCGACCTGGATGGTCCCGTTGGCCTATCAGCTCGGCTATCGCGATCCGGAGGAACTGGCCGTGATCGGCCAGGCCGGTCTTCTGCACGACATCGGCAAGACGCGGATTCCGCCGGAAATCATCCGTAAGGCGGGCAAGCTGACGGCGGACGAATCTGCGCAGATGCGGCAGCACACCACCCGCGGCGACGAGATGGTGCGGTCGGTCGCCGGGTTTTCGGAACTGGTCGCCACGGTTGCGCTTCAACACCACGAACGGCAGGATGGAAGCGGATATCCCAACGGGCTTGTCGGATCGGCTATCCACCCGATCAGCAAGATCTGCGCGGTCGCGGACTCGTTCGACGCCATGACGGCGCTTCGTCCGTACAAGGACCGCGCCCTGACGGTTTCCGAGGCCATGGCGATTCTTCAGAGCGAAACGCCGAGCAAGTACGACCCGCAGGTGGTGGAATCGTGGATCGCCCTCATCCCGCCGCCGGAGCGCAGCGCGAAGGAGGATTCATCAGCCGCCGAACCCAATCGCCGGGCGCATCGGCGTTATCCGTTCCGCTGCCCGGCCTGCGTGATCGAGCTGGATCCGGCCCGCGACGGAGCGCTGGCGCCCTCGCCCGTTCAGATGGTCACACACAGCCTTTCCCGGAGTGGCATCGGTTTGCGGAGTGTCGTGCCGATCCGCAGGGGTCGGCGCATCCGCATCCAGCTCAAGGTCCGAACCGCCGCCCGAGACTGTCTCGACGGGATCGTGGTCCGTTGCCGGGCCATGGTCGGAGGCTCGTTCGACATCGGGGTGAAGTTCACGCGACAGAGCGCGGAACTGACGGCCCTCCGCGCGGGCGCCGACGATCGATAGCAAGGGTTTGCGCGTCCGGCCTCCATGCGTCCCGCCGCTGAAGGCCTGCCGCCGCGGCGGTTCTGCCGCAGCCGGTTCATACGAACGCTACTCCGCGGCGGGCTCCACCGAGTCGAGGCTTTTCTCGAAAATGACGAGATTTCCCGACATATGCGAATCCCAGCGAAGGCCGACGATGTCATATCCCTGCTGAATCGCCAGCAGCAGCATCCCGCGTGATTGGTTGTAGCATTCCAGGCGGGACATTTCGTACCCGCGAGCGCGCGCCCAGGCCTGTTCGGCCGCCATGAGCTGCGACGCGACCCCCATCCGCCGGGCGTCGGGGATCACGCCCGTCAGCCAGTTGTAGAACGTGCTGGGACGCAATTCGTAGCTGCACAGGAAGCCCACGGGACGACGTTCGAGCTCGGCCACCATCACCAGGCTCGCCCGATTGGCCAGACGGCATCCGAAGTAGCTGACATCCTGCGAGGGCCGGAAGACCGCGTTGTACAGATCGCAAACAAGCCCGTACTCGGCCGGTCCCATCCGGATGATTTCGACGTTTGCCATTACCCTGCCGTCCTCACGCGTTTCCAGCAGACGACCGCTCCGGAACTTCGCCCCGGGAGTCCCCGGGCGCGTAGTCTAGACGTCGGGACAGTCCCGTACAACTCGGTGTCCGCGGCGGTTCCGGTACGGGATGACGGCCGAAAAAAAACTCCGGCCACCGGGGCCGGAGCGGGTTGTTGTCGTGGAACGGTGTTCTCTTGGGCTAACGCTTCGAGAACTGGAAACTGCGTCGAGCGCCGGCTCGGCCGTATTTCTTGCGTTCGACCTTCCGGGAATCGCGGGTGAGAAAGTGGTTGTCGCGAAGCACGGGCTCGTGCGTGGGATCGGTTGCCTTCAGCGCGCGAGCCAGGCCCAGAACGATGGCGCCGGCCTGCCCCGTGGTGCCCCCGCCGTTGACGCTGACATACACGTCCAGGCGGTTGGCCGTGTTGGTGACGGCCAGGGGTTGCTGGACCTGAAGGCGGTCCTGCTCGAGGTGGAAATAGTCCGCCACGTCCCGGCCGTTGATCTTGAACTCGCCTTTGCCAAGACGAATCCGTACCCGGGCGACCGACGTTTTGCGGCGTCCGGTGCCCCAGACGAACCCCCCGGCAGTCACGCGAGCGGCCCGGAGTCCGGTCTGCGGCTCCGGCGAATGGGCGGTGGGAGAGGATTCGGCCGCCGAGGTCTGCTCGGCCGGTTCAGGCCGCATCTGCTCGGCCTGAGAGTTGTTGTCCTGATCCGTCACGCTTTTGTCCTCCGCGCTCATAGCTCGAACGCCCAGGGTTTGACTCTCTGCGCGGCATGGGGATGCGAATCGCCGCGATACACTTTCAGTTTCTTGAGCATGTGTCGCCCCAGCTTGTTCTTGGGCAGCATTCGGCGAACCGCCGCCTGCAGGATCCGCTCGGGATGCCGGGCGAGCATTTTGCGGTACGGGACGACCTTGTATCCGCCCGCATAGTACGTGTAGTACGGGTAGGCCATGGTGTCCGCTTTTTTCCCCGTAACGCGGATTTTGTCCGCGTTCGTGACCACCACGAAATCTCCCGTGTCCACGTGGGGCGTGTACGTGGGTTTGTGCTTGCCCATCAGCACCGTCGCGATGCGCGTGGCCAGCCGTCCCAGGATCTGGTCGGTGCCGTCCACGTGGTACCACTGGGGCTCCACGGTGTCTTTCCGGGCGACGTAACTTCGTATGGTTCCAACTGGCATTGACTTACAATCCAACCTCGGGTCCAGCTCAACAAAAGAACCCCAGAATGTACCCGATTTGCCGAATACGTCAAGGGGCGGAGCGGGGGCTGACGGTGCACCGGGGGAGACGAACGCGTCCCGGGCCCGGTCCAAAGGCAGCCGGGCCAAACCCGACTGGAATTGGGCCTTTGCCCCGCCGGCTCAGTACCGGTAGGATGGTTATCAAAATACAGGGATACTGAAATCGGAGAGCACTCGAATGGCCGCCAGCAGTGGGATTGTCGTTCAGACCATCAAAGACGTGACCGTCGCCATCATCGAAAGCCGCTCCGTGGTCGACGCCCAGGAGATATCGCGTCTGGGGGAGGTGCTTCTGAATCTGGTGGAAAAACGGGATCGTCGCCGCCTGATTCTGGATATGGGCAAAGTGACGCACCTGTCGTCGTCGGCCTTGTCCGTGCTGACCCGACTCCGCAAGGCCATCGAGCAGGTGGAGGGGACGTTGATCATCTGCGGGCTGAGTCCGGACATCATGAAGGTCTTTAAGGTGACGGGCCTGCACAAGCTTTTCACTTTCACGGAGGACGAGAAGGCCGCCCTGGAGAAGCTGGGCGTCGTGATGGCCTGATCGAACGGGCCGTCCGGCGTCGCTGCAAAGCGGCGTAAACGGGCGTCGATGCGTGCGCGCGCGTGGGATCCTGGCATGAGCGGCAGGAACACGAAAATGTCGCCCGACGGCAGCCGCTGCTGGCCACGATCCTCCCCTGTGCCATCCGAGCCGGGCGTCGTCACGAACCGTACGTTCACCCCACTGTGTTCCTTCGATCCCGCACCGGTGCAAAGCCCCACCTTCTCCTTGCTCCATACGCTGAGATGCTGAACGGGGCATCTTTCGTAGTCTGTTCGAAGCGCGCGACAAATGGGGCGGTTCGTACAACACGGCCGATGATCCGGAGTCTGTCGATGCGGACGGCACGCACAATACCGTTGGCACGGCGGATAACGACGCGCGGCTGACGTCGGGCTCGTCAGTCAACGACACCTTCACTTATTCCGGGTTTCGTGTGCGGCGCACAGCGCCCGTGCGAATGGGGGGTTGGTTACGCTGCACCATGACAACGGCGTAGAGCCTTGGCAGAGCTCACCGCATGGGAGGAGGGTTCTTGCCCTGGTGTCCGGGAGGCACGCAGGCGCGGATGCCAATGGGCGGTCACTTGGCCCGTTCGATGTATTCGCCGGAGCGGGTGTCCACGCGGATGCGCTCGCCGGGTTCGATGAACGCGGGGACGCGGACGCGAGCTCCGGTTTCCAGGACGGCGTCCTTTGGCTGGTTCGTAACCGTGGCGCCCTTGACCACCGGGGGAGTCTCCACGACCTCCAGCTCCACCACGTGAGGCAGTTCGACGGAGATAATCTGACCATCCAACAACTGGGCGGTCACCTTCTCGTTGGGCTTGAGGAACTTCACAGCGTCACCCACGACCTCTTTGCCCACGTGAAGCTGGTCGAAACTCGTGCCGTCCATCAGGACGAAATCGTCGCCGTCCTGGTAGAGGTATTCATACTCCCGACTATCCACAAAGGGCTGCTCCAGCCGGTCGTCCACGCGGAAACGCGCGTCGATGATCAGGCCATCCTTCAGGCCTTTGAGCTTGGTCTGCATGTAGCTGGCCTTGTTGCCCTTGGCCACGTGCTGGGCATCGTGCACGACGTATGGTTTGCCTTCGTAGATGACGGTCCGTCCCTTGCGAAGATCTACGGCTTTGATCATGTGATCCACTCCCTGCCAGTCGCCAATCCCGGTTTTTGCCAGACTCCGCATGGTCGCACAAGCGTACGAGACGGTCAAGGACTGCCGATTTGGCAGACTTGGCCTACGGCCGTAGAATTCGCCGCGATATGAGCCGCCGCAGATCCAAACCGCCCGTCCAGCGCTATCACGACCGGGTTGCCCGCCGGTACGACGCCAGTTATGAGGACGCTTTCTGGCAGTGGCACGACGCATTGACCTGGGAGGCTCTGCGTCCGTTCCTGCCGTCCACCCACGCGGCCGCCACGCTCGATCTGGGCTGCGGAACCGGCAAGTGGGCGCTGCGATTGTTGCACAGCGGGTATACCGTCACCTGCGTCGACGTGTCCGGACCGATGCTCGAGCAGGCGCGGCGCAAGATCGAAGCCGTCGGCCGCACCGGGCGAGCCGCATTCCTGCAGGCGGACCTGTGCGACCTGGCGGAGCTGCCCGACGAGTCCTTTGATCTGGCCGTGGCCCTGGGGGATCCGATCGGATGCACGCAGTCGCCGCTGCGGGCACTCAAGCAGATTCGCCGCAAGCTCCGGCCGGCCGGCGTCTTGGTAGCCACGCTGGACAACCGCCTGGCGGCTCTGGACCACTATCTCGAGCAGCGTGATGTATCCGCGCTGGACACATTCCTGCGCACGGGTCGGACGCACTGGCTGACGGCCGATCCGGACGAGCGGTTTCCCATCTGGACCTACACGCCGGCTCAGGCGGTCGGCCTGTTTGCCAAGAGCGGATTCGAGGTGGTGGATATGATGGGCAAAACGGTGCTGCCCATGCGATACCATCGCGACCTTCTGACAGATGTTCGCGCGCGACGCGTGCTCACGCGACTGGAGATGAGGCTCTCACGCGAACCGGCCGCCGTCGGCCGGGCACCCCATATCCAGATCGCGGCCCGGCGAACGTCCGGTAATGAGACGGATTCGGAGGGCTGATGCGGTTCGGACAGGAGTGGTCCGAGGTCATTGGCGGACAGCGGTCCGCAGCCTATAGTTAAGCTCCGGCCTTTCGGGGCTCGGTGTTCAGCCTTGCGAGGATGGGGGTTCGGAGGATGCGGTCATGAAGCACACAACGGAGATGATCGCAACGTTGTTGACGGTTGTGCTGCTCGGCGGCTGCGGCGGCATCGCCGGGCAAGACGCGGGAGATGGTCCGGACGGCAGCATCGCCGTCGAGGGCCCGGATCCCACCCGACCTTCCACCCGACCGCCTGTCCCCATCTTCACCGACGACCCGGCGTTCAACCGCGGTGCGCAGCCGGACGAATCGGCGGATGACTTGGCCGACTCCCCACCGGAGAATGACACAACGCCGCCCCCGGACAACGCACAGAATGCCGGACCCGATCCGGCGCCCGAACCCGAACCGTTCCCCGGAGTTGTGGCCAACGGTCGGGCGCTGTATCGACTGAACTGCGAGGAATGTCACGGGAGGGATGCCGTCGGCGGAACGGCCGTGGGCATCCGCCGCGCGAGCGTGGCCAAGATCACGAAGTACATCAACGGCGCGGAGCGGCACCCGAAGTTCGGGGGTATTTCGGGCCTCACGGTTAACGACGTGCAGGACATCGCGGCCTACCTGCACAGCCTGTAAGGCGGTGGGGCCGCAACCGGTCACCTTGTTCCGGGTATATACGCGGGAAGGGAGTACCGCATGGATTCCGCGCAGGATCCGCCACACCCCGGCCTGGACCAGCTCTTGCAGACGATGGTGGACGTGGAAGCGTCGGACCTTCACCTGGTCGTGGGATACCGCCCGACGTATCGTGTGCATGGCCGGTTGCGGGCGGCGGAAACCGTGCCGCTCGAGGACGCGCGGGTCCGCTCGCTCATTCGCTCGATTCTGCCCGATCGGCTGCGCGAAACATCCGAGCTGCCCAAAAACCTCGATTTCTCCCTGACGTTCGAGATGCGGGGCGCCGCTCATCGCTTCCGTGCCAACGTCTTCTCCGCTCAGGGAAAGCCGGGTCTGTGCCTGCGACACATTCGCGACCAGGCGCCGTCGCTGGAGTGGCTGGGGTTCCCCCGGTCGCTGGCCGACCGCCTGGTGGCGACCGCCAACGGCCTGATCATCATCACCGGCATCACCGGCTCGGGAAAATCCACGACCCTGGCGGCGCTGGTCAGCCTGCTTAACGATGCCGGCGGTAACCGGATCATCACGGTGGAGGAGCCCATCGAATACGTGTATCCGCTGCGGGCGGACAGTGTAGTGACCCAGCGCGAGGTGGGCACGGACGTGGATTCCTTCTATGACGGTCTGAAATACGGGCTGCGTCAGGATCCGGACGTCGTGCTGGTGGGCGAGATCCGGGATCGGGACACGGCCCAGATGGCGCTCAGCGCGGCGGAAACCGGACACCTCATCCTCACCACCATGCACACCAAGGACGCCAAGGGCGCGGTGACGCGACTGATTGACCTGTTCCCCGCCGACGCGCAAGACGACGCGCGAACCCAGCTTTCGCTGAGCTTGCGCTACGTCATCTCACAGCGACTGGTGCCCTCCATCGCTCAGGGACAGAAGCGAGTCCTGGCCCTGGAGGTTCTGGTGGTCAACGACGGCGTGCGTGCGGTCATTCGCGCCGGCAAGGTGGAGGGAATTGATACCGCCATTCAGATGGGAAAACGAGACGGCATGGTGACTCTGGATGAGAGCCTGCAGACCTTGTTGTCCGTCGGGCGGATATCGATCGAAACGGCCCGTCACTACGCCAAGGACCCCAACCGTCTGGTGGCTCCCAACGGTCGATGAAACCGATCGGCTGGGCGGTCCTTCCCGCGACCCGTATAATCCGGGCATGGAGTCGGAACCCCTGCCTGTATGGATGCCCTCGATCCCGGATCAGCGCTGGAGCTGTCATTCGTGCACGCGCTGCTGCCGTGAACTGGTGGGTGATCTTCGGGAGGAAGACCGTCGCCGACTCGACGAGCAGCAGTGGGAAAGCCGGCTCGGGGTCGCTCCGTACCTGCGGGTCCGTAACAAGTGGGCCCTCAACAAGTGGCCGGACGGACGTTGCGTGTTCCTGCAGGACGACGGCCTGTGCCGCATCCACGTGGAGCTCGGCTTCGACGCCAAACCCTTCTCGTGCCGCATATATCCGTTCACTATCGTGAAGGCCGAGGGCCAGTGGCTGACCGCATGGCGATTTGACTGCCCGTCCATGGCCCGATCGCAAGGCGCGGACATGGCCTCGCATCGGCGCCTCGTGCAGTCCCTCAGCGAGGAAATGCCGGCTCGTGGAGGGGCTCGCCACCAAGAGGTTCTGCTGCGTCGGGCCCGGCCTGCCGCTCCGGAAGAGCTTCACGCATTGCTCGGTGCACTGAACACCTGGCTGCTCGATGATTCGCGACCGCTCGCAGAGGTCACCGCGGGGGCGGCTTCGCTGGTGGATACGCTGCGGGAATCGGATCTGGTGGCGGTCCGTGACGACCGGTTTGCCGAGCTGGTCGGCCTGCTGGTGCCGGACCTGCCCCGCGCGCTGGAGGACATCTCCCCCGACCCACCGACACCCCGGCAACAGGCACTGTTCCGCCAGCTCGTGTTTGCGTACACGGAGCACGTGACGCTGGAAGATATCCGCTCACGCCGCACCCGCTGGCTTCGACGGCTTGAGCAGGTGAGGTGGGCCGGACGGTTCCGCCGCGGCAGGGGTTCGGTACCACCGGTGGCCGGCGTGAAACGCGACGTCTGCTTCGAGGCCGTACAGGCGATCGGCCCGGCGGATGTGGACGGCCCCCAGATCACCGCGATGCTCGGGCGGTTCCTGCGCATGCGGGTGCTCAGCCGGTATCAGTTCGGCCCGGCGTATTACGGCTGGCCGGTGTTGGACGGGCTGCGTGCCCTTTGGCTGGTCGTGCCGGTTGTGGGCTGGTTGGCCCGATATCTCGCCGCCGCTCGTCGCGCGGAGCGTCTGACGTTTCAAGATGCGATGGAGGGGCTCGCCTTGGTGGATGGCGTCATTGGCCGGTCTCCAGGCCTGGGAATCGCCAGCGAGCGGCTGCGCCTGGATTTCCTGTCGGGTCGGGAAGGTGTGTGCCGTTTGATCCGCCATTGGAATCCCTGTCAGACGGCCTGACTCAGCCTTCCGTACCGCTTACACCTTCATTTCAGAATATTCTATTATACTTAATGTCGTCGCCACTATGTCCCAATCTCGCAACACTGCAGGTTCGTAGTTGAACGGACAAGGCGAGAGTGTAAGAATAGGACGGGGGTGCAGCGGCAGCCGGTTTGGCATACCTGTTCGCAGCAGGGATGGGTTTCGTGTGGAAAACAGAGAGGAATGCAAGATGACGCGCAGGATGTGGCTGACCAGTCGGACCGTCGGGGTCATTATGGTATTGACGATGGCGTCTGGATGGGCGTCGGCCGGCGAGGCGTGGGCGGACGATCCGTTTGGCCTCGAAGCGAGCGAGTGCGGCAGCCGGTTAACGCCGATTCCCCTTCGAGTGAACGCGGTGATCACGCCCATTTCGGCCACAGACGGTGATTTCTGGACAGAGGGGCTGCGTGCCTGTCCGCCGATGACTCGAACGTACTCGGGCGCGGATTTCACCGGAGGTTCCTACAAGATGCAGGCCGGTTTTGTTGCCGGTGAGATGCTGGCCGCCTCGTTCGTACTGGATGCCGACGCGTTTCCCGTTCACGTGACGGAAATCGAGGCGGTCTTCGCCCACCAGGCCACGGTGCAGACCACAACGAAGTGGTCTGTTCTGGTCTGGTCGGGCACGCCGAGTACGGGTACCCTCATTGCCAGTTACAGTTCCGATGATTCGTTGCTTCCGCACATCGTGATGAATCCGGGCACGGTGGGAGTCAACGTGAAGATCACAATCGATCCGTCCGATCCGGAACAGATTTTCGTGCCGGACAACGGGTCGCACACGTTCAGCGTCGGGTATCGCATCGATGCGCACAACAACCCGCCCACGGCGTCCTGCAACTTCGGGCTGACGCCGCCGGAGTGCTGCCCTCCGTCCACCAATTCGAACGCCTTCCCGACAGTGGATGTGGACGGTCTGTCCGATGCGGACAACAACTGGCTGTATTGTCGGCCGAATTGCGGTCCCGGGGCATGCCCCGGCGGCTGGTACCGGTTCCGGGATCTGGGTGCCTTCCGACCAACGGGAGATTGGAACATCCGCGTGACTTATGTGCCGTTCGACTGCGATCCGATGGGCGCCTGCTGTGATGCCGCCGGGCAATGCACTACCCGAACTGAGGCGGAGTGCGATGCGGCGGGCGGCCTCTACAAAGGCGACAACGTGCCGTGCATTCCAAACCCTTGTGACCTGCCCACGGGCGCCTGCTGTCGCGTAGACGGCATCTGCACCAACGGCGTGAATCAACTGCAGTGCAACGCACCGGGCGAGATCTTCCACGAGGGTCTGACCTGCGATCAGGTGACGTGTCCGCAGCCGAAGGGGGCCTGTTGCAACGGGATAGGCGGCTGCATGAACAACCTGAGCCCGAGTGTCTGCGAGGATGTCATCCACGGCTATTACGCCGGCCACGGGACCACCTGTGCCTCAGGGGTTTGCGAGCTTGGCGCCTGCTGCCTGCCGGACGGATCGTGTCTGGAGACGGTGGGCGTGCACTGCGATCAGCTCGGCGGCGCGTTCCAGGGTGCGGGAACGCAATGCGCCAGCACGGAGTGTCCGCAGCCCCTCGGAGCGTGCTGCTGGTTGGACATGTGCGTCCCCGATCAGTATGAGGTCGACTGTCTGAGCTTCGGCGGGGACTGGGCCGGTCCGTTTTCCACCTGTGAGCCGGATCCCTGTGCGCCATGCAGTTCGGGAGACGTGGATCGGGACGGTGACGTGGACCTGGACGATTTCGCCGCGTTCCAGACGTGCTTCGGGATGCCATACACCGTGTACTGCAACTGCGCGGACATGAACAACGACAAGAGCGTGGATCTGGCGGACTACGTGCTTTTCGAGGCGGCCCTGGCCGGCAGCGGACCCCAGTAATCGGTCGTCAGGCGACGTTGCCCACGCATCGGAACCGGACTCTCCGGAGCCGGGAGCGTCACCACTCTGTCAGTTCGCCGACGATCTCCTCCATCAGGTCTTTCAGGGTCACCAGACCCAGGAGGAGTCCGTGTCGATTGACGACCAGGGCCAGGGTCTTGCGCTGTTCCCGCATGCGCACGATGGTGGCCGCCACGGTGTCGTGGGAGAGAATGAACAGGACGGGCTCCATCGCTTCGCGGAGCGTGGGGGGGGGCGGGCCGGCCAGAACCTTATGCACGACCACCGCCCCGATAATCCGACGGGGATCCGTCTCATACACAGGCAGGCGGGTGTGCGCGGTCCGTCGCGCGAGGTTCCGCAGCTCGGCCGGGCCGGCGTCGGCTCGTACGGCCACGATGCGATTGCGCGGCACCATGACCGCGTGGACCGGCGTGCTGGAGAGGCCCAGCACACGCTCCACCAGTCCGAAGTGTTCCGGATCGCTGCCCGCGTGAAGCAGGCCTTCCTGCAGGACGGTGGCCATGCGCCGTCGGGCCGCGAACAGTGAATCCTCACTGGCCTCCACGACCCCCAGGGCCCGCGTGACCAGCGCTGTGAGACGGCGCATGGCCCAGACCACAGGCAGCAGAAGGTAGCGGGCGGCCAGCAGCAGCGGAGCGGCCGGATACATGAATCGGTCCGCCGCGATCCGGAAGACGTTTTTGGGCACCACCTCTCCGAACGCAAAAACCACCGGCGTGACCACCGCCGTGGTGTAGATTTCGGCGCTGCGGTCGTCCAGCCCGAGTTGTCGACCGACGAACATCGCGACCACCGCCGTGAGCGCATAGTGGCAGATGTTCGTGCCCACCAGGGCGGTGGCGATCGACGACTGCTCGTCGTCCAGCAGGCGGACCAGGGATCGAGCCATGCGATCCTGCCGCTGGGCGCGAAGATGCAGGCGAACGCGATTCAGGCAGTAGATCCCCGTTTCGATGCCGGCGGCCAGCGCGGAGCCCAGCAGGGCCGCCAAGGCGCACAACGCGTAAAGCGGCCAGGCCTCGATCATGGCGAGACCTCCGCATCTCCGGGCGAGCGGCGCAGAATGAGAGTCCCCACGCGCCGTCCGTGGAGCGATTCCACCGTCAGCGACAGGTTGCCGGTCTGCACGGTGTCTCCGACACGGGGAATCCGGCCCAGACGAGCCGTGATCAACCCCCCCAGCGTGTCCACGTCGGCGTCGATGGTCGTGATGCCGAACAGTGAGGCCCAGTCCCGAACGCCAAGCTGTCCGGAGAGACGGTACGTGTTGTCGTCGAGGAACTGGGCAAGCGGTTGGTCCTCCTCGGCCGGCCCGCGCAGGTCCCCGACGATCTCCTCCAGCACGTCTTCCAGGGTGACCAGGCCGGCGACCCCGCCGTATTCGTCCACCACGATCGCCAACTGGGTGTGCGTCCGACGGAAATGGCGGATGACCTGAATCAGATCGGCCTGCTCCGGTACGAAGGTGACCGGACGAAGCAACTGTTCCACGTTCCGGCCGGGGTTCAAATGGAAGTCGCGGGCATACAACAGCCCCCGCATGTCGTCCAGATCGCGGCCAAAGACCGGAAGCTTCGTTTTGCCGCACTGCTCGAATCGGCTCCGAATCACCTCGTGGGCGTCCCGCAAGGACACGGCGATCATGTCCACGCGCGGCACGAGCACCGAGCGGACGTTCACGTCCGCCAGCCCCACCACCGCCTGAAGCATGTCACTCTCCAGCGAGTTGATCACCTGGTGCCCGGTCGAGCGCTCAATCATGTCCCGCAGTTCCTCCGTGGAGACCGCCGGAGCGCGGGCCGCGGGAGGCAGCAGCAGCCGTGTGGCCGGCTCCACCAGGGCCACGGCCAGCAGCCATCGCACGGGAGAGAGCGCGAACTGCAAGACCTGGATGCCCGGGGCGGCCAGCGGCGCCAGGCCCCGCGGGTGGGCCAGGGCCACGGATTTGGGCAGAATCTCGCCCATCAGGATGACCGCCACCAGCGCTCCCACGCCGACCATTGAGGCCTGAAGCGGAGACGAGCGTCCGAGGTCTTCCGCCATCCGGAACGAGACGGCGAATATCCCGATATTGACCGCGGTGTTCGCGATCAGAATGGTGAGCAGAAGATGGTGAGGATGGTGCATGAGCGAGGCGGCCGTCCGTCGCAAACGGCTGGCCGAGGTCGCAAACGCGTGCAGATCCTGTCGGGAAAGCCCGAATAACGCCGTTTCCGATCCGGAAATGGCGGCCGAGCAGGCCAGCAGCACCACCAGAAGGCCCCAGATCATGTGGGAGATTGTAGCGAGTCCGGCGCGTTCCGCCGACGGCCGGACGAAGGCGGAATCTCCGCTCCGCGCCGCCGGGCCGGCCCGGTTGTCTCCGTCGAATGTCGCTCGGGCAGCCGACGGCCCGAGTTCACGGACTGGCGTCGGCCGCTTGCGCTTTGCGCAGGCTTTCCTCCAGGTCCGGCAGCAAGGCCTGGTCCGGGGCGTAGCGGCTGTCTTCGATCAGCTTTTTCGCCAGGACGAGGGTGTCGATGGCGGCCTCGAAGTTGCCCTTGCGGCGGTACACCTCGCCCAGATGCACGCGGGCGGGGACGTATTGGTCGTCACGCTGCACGGCGTCCGTCAGTGAGCCGATGGCGTCGTCCAGATTGCCCAGGCCGGCTTGGACCCACCCCAGCGTGTCGAGCGCGGCGGGCTTGCCCGTCGAAGGGCACACCTCGACCGCCCGTCGGGCATAGGGCAGCGCCTGTTGCGGCAGGTGGAGTTGCTCCATCAGCAGATACGCCAGGTTGTTCAGCGCGACGTAGTCGTCCGGCAGGATGGCGAGGGCCTCTTCATAGCGCTTGCGGGCCGCTTCATAGTCCTTGACCGTTTCGTGAAGCATGGCAACCTGGACCATGAACATGCCTCGTTCCGTCTCGGACCCGCTGGTGGCGATCAGAGACTCGGTGGCGGCAATGGCCTCCGCCGGGCGATTCACGCCGGCCAGCAGCAGCGAGTGAAGAATCTGCGCTGGTCGTTGGAGACGCTGATCGGGAATCTCGCCCGCGAAGGCGTCCACGGCGCCTGCCGCCGTCAGCGCGGACGCGGCGTCGTTGGCGATCGGTGACAATTCCGAAATCGCCCAGGAGCCCGTTTTTTCCACGGCCAGGCAGAAGGTCCGAACGGCCAGATCCTTCTGCCCGTTCTGCGCCAGCATGACGGCGTAATGCGACATGATCATCGCATTGCGGCGCGGCGGCGGCAGTTGATTCTCATAGAAGGAAATGCCGTCCGCCGGTTTTCGGAGCTGGATGAAGGCATCCATCAGCGCGACCACCAGCGTCGGATCGTATTCAGACTTCTCGCACGCCTGGGTGAACAGGCGGATGGCCTTGTCCACCTCCTGTTGTTTTTCCGCCAGGCGCCCCGCCTGGTACAGCCAGCGTGCGTCGTTGGGAGATACCGCGAGCTGTGCGGTGATCACCTTCTCGGCGTCCGCCAGGCGGTTGTATTTCTCATAGAAGTTGACGAGCTGGATGGCCACGTTGGCCGCCCGGGGCTCGCGCTCCAGCACGGATTTCAGTTCCGCTTCCGCCAGATCCCGCCGGCCCGTCATTTCATACGCGCGGGCCAGCAGAATGCGGGGGTGATAGTTTTCGGCGTCGGGCACGGCGGCCCGTAACTGCTCCAGGTCGGCGCAGGTCCGCTGCCACTGGCCCATGGCACTGTACAACTGCGCCCGACGGAAGAGGGCACGCGGGTCACCTGGCCGCTGCTCCAGGTATCGGGCGAGCGTCTCCACGGCCTGTGCAGGATCGCCGAACGCGGATTCCAGCTCGGCCCGCAGAGGCAGGCCGTCCACGTCCTCCGGGTAGCGGGTCGCGAAACGGTCGAATCGGCGGCGTGCCTCCTCCTTGTTGCCGGTACGCAGGTAGCACTCCACGATGATTCGATGGAGGAGTGATGCCTGCGGGGAGTTGTCGCTCTCGGCCAGAGCGAGGGCCTTCTCATACCATTCGATGGATTTGTCCACGCGGCCGGTTTTGAGGAAGTACTCGCCGAGGGAGCCGCAGACGGCCTGGTTGGCCTGGATGTCGGCGGCGGCGAGCATGGCGGCGTCCGCCCGGGCCCGGTCTCCCAGGTTGAACAGATACGATCCGATGCGCAACTGGTTGGACGCCTTTTCCGCGGGGTTCTCCGTGCGATCCACCAGGTCCTGCAGCATCTGGAGGCCGCGTTCGCCCCGTCCGGTCTGGGCGAAGAAGATGGCCGCCGTCTGAATGCCGCCGGCGTCGACGTTCGGCAGCCGCAGTGCCTCCTCGAAAATCTCCTCGGCTTTCTCACGGTTGCCCTGCTGAGCGTACAGACCGGCCAACCGAACCAGGTTCTGGGAGTCGTCCGGGGTTTTCCGGCGGGTTTCCTCGCGGCGGGCGATGCCCTGCGCGGGGTCGTCGCGCTCGCGCAGCAGCGTCGCCCAGCCCTGCACCGTGGCATCCCGCGGCAGAAGGTTGCGGCATTTCTCGACATACTCGATGAAGGCGGTCTCGTCGCCTCTCGATTGTGCGATCACGGCGAGCCCCTTCCACGCCCGGCCCTCCCGCGGATTGATCTGGGTGGCCTGCCGGAAGGCAATCTCCGCCTCCGAAACCCGGTCAAGCCGCAGGCAGCATTCCCCGTAGTACAACTGCAGCTCCGAGTTGTTGGGCATGGTCTCCAGCGCGGCCTTGAATTCCTGGGCCGCCTGTTCGAACAGTTGCCGGGCGTCGTCCGTCTTCCGCTCGTCACGGAGCATCTCCGCTTTGCGCAGGTACAGCCGGCCCAGGAATGTTCGTCCCTGCATCAGGTCCACATTCTGGTCGATGGCCGTCCCGACAATCTGCTCGGCCCGCGCCAAATCGTTTTCTTCGAAGGCTATTTCCAGCCGGTACAGAAGAACCACCTCCAGGATGCCCGGCGCGGTCGCCCGTGCCGATGGCGTGGCCTTGGCCAGAAACTGCTGTTGCGCCTCCAGGAGGTGGGGTTCGGCCTTGCGGAGATCGTTCAATGTCAGATAGAAACGACCGAGTTCCAGATTGCGATCGAAGGGGTCGGTGACTTCCTTCTGCACGCGTTCCAGAACGCGGGCTTCCATGTCCGCCCTCCGTTGTTCGGGGGTTTTCGACTCGTCGAATCCGTCGAGCACCGCATGCAGATTCAGCGAATCCGGGTTGGCGATCAGAGCCTCCTCCAGCACCGCGATCGCCTCGTCCTTGCGGCCCCGATCGCGCAGGATGCCGGCCAGCGCAGCCGGGTAATCCTCGGTCTGGGGGTCTGCCTGGATCTTCTCACGCAGCATCTGAATGGCGTCATCCCAGCGTTCGTTCAGAACCGCCTCCTGCACCTGGCGGCGGAACTGGCGGTCCTGGATCTGCTCGCCGATCTTCGCCCCGCCCTCCTTTTCCACCGTCTGCATCAGGTCCTCGGCCTCGTCCTTGCGGCCCAACTCGTTCAAGGCGTTCGCCCGCAGGTTCATCGCCAGAATATCGTTCGCGTCCCGCCGAAGGGCCTCTCGCGCGGCGGCCTCCGCCGCCGGCCAATCCTGCAGACGAGTGAGGATCTGCGCGTATGTGGTCCACAGTCCCGCCGGTGCGGTCCGTACGACGTCCGGACGCGCCAGCGCTTCCTCGATCGCCTTGCGCGCGGAGCCAAGCTCTCCCATCTGGGAACGGAGACGGGCCAGCCGAAGCTTGTGCTGCCACGTGAATCTCGGGCCGACCTGCGTGTCCACCTCTTCCGTCAAGCGACACGCCTCCCGAAGGTTGTTTTCGGCAATCGCGATGGTCGCTCGGGCCTCCAGGGTGCTGGACTGGCCGCTGATCTCGTTCTCCGCCTCCATCACCCGATCGCGCGCCCGGTCCAGCAAGTCCTGTCGTTCCAGGGAAGTGGCGTCCAGCCGGCGCGCCAGGTCCACGTACAACTCCGCCGCCTGCAGCAACAGGCGATACCGCATCGCCTTCTGGGTCGAACCCTTCCGTCCGATCCGAATGATGTCCCGGTCCAGACGCTTCTGATTGAGCTGGATCGCCTCCTGCAGTTTCTGGCGGACCGTCTCCGTCTCTTGCCGGGCATCCGCGCGATTGCTCTCCCTCACGTAGATGCCGACCAGGCGGATGTACGGCTCGAACGCATCCGGATAGGCCGCGATGGCCTTCTCGTAGAGCTCCTTGGCCCGGGCAACGCTCTGTGTGTCCTCGGGCCCGCTGGAGTCGCTCAGAGAGCGCTCCCAGTCCACATAACTGAGAGTGCCCAGCGCGGTCAGGCTGGTGGCTTGTGCCTCCGGATCATTGCCCGCAAGCTCGACCGCCCGCTCCAGGACAGCGCGGGCCTGTTCCGAGTCGCTCTTCGGAGGGTTCAGCAGGAACATCGCATACGCGATGCTCGACTCCACGGCGGCCATCCCGGGCGAGCTGTTCACGTTGCAGAGATTCTTGAACAGGGTTTCCGCACCGGCCACGTCTCCGGCCTCCAACAGGCTCTGGGCCAGACGAGACGTGCTCTGAACGCTCGACGGGTCGAGGGAGACGGATTCTTCCAGGTATTGGCGACCCAGCACGGCATCCCCCTCCGTCTGCTGCTGACGCGCCAGTTCGATCAGAGAGACACCCAGGGCGTAGGTTCCCAACGCGCGAGCGGCGTCGTGCGCTCCTTCCACCGCCGGTTGGGTAGCCTGCGTCGCACCCTCCGCCAGGCCGGCCATCGTCTCCTGACCGTCCCGGGCGGCCAACGCGTTCAACAGACCTTCCGCCTTCTGCTTGAGTTCGAGGAGCCAGCCGGGGTCGACGCCCGGCACCGACGCGTACGGAATCAACCACTCGACCAGCTTCTGCCAGCCTTCCACCAGGTTCACATCCTGGGTGACCGCTTCATTCCAACTGCCGCGGGCGCGCTGGTCGTCTCCGACCTCTTGGAAGCATTCTCCCACGCGAACCAGATAGATCGGCTCACGCCGGGTGTTATAGGCGCGGATATAGAATTTTCGCGCGGCGTCCCAGTCTCCCTTCTCCGCCGCCAGGTCAGCCTGCTTGGCGAACTGCAGGGGATTCGTCTCCTGAAGGCTGTACACCAGGGCCACGCCCGCCGCCGTCATCACCAGAAAACCAACGCCGGTCAGAGCGACGATCAGGTTCTTGTTCAGTCGTTTTCGCTTGGCCATAATTCCGTTCCTGCCGTGGTGTGGGGACCGTCCTCAACAACTCCGTACCGTGGAGAGCCGCTCAGCCGCCGGCGGCCTCATCCGCGGCAGCGGGCGAGCGCGAGGCAGCTTCCCAGTCCGGCCAATGCTCGCGCGCCAGCACGGGCAGAACATACTCGAAGAGGCTGCGCGCGGCTTCCAGGGTTTCCTTGCGACCGGGCGTTTCCCCCTGAGCGCCGGTGAAGCTTACCTCCACCTTGCTGAAGTAGGCATACCGATCGATCGGATTCGTCGTGCGCTGACGGACGCCCGTGCGCGACGCCGTGAAAGCTCCGTTACAGTGAAACGTATAAATCACGGTCGGCTCCGCACGGTTGAACACCGCGGATTTCACGAACGTGACCCAGCGAACGGGTACGTCCGCCGCCTCCGGCGCCAGAGAGCTTACGGTCAGGGTTTCGTACCCCGCGTCCTTCTGCGTATAGCCGGCCCCCGCCATGCACACGTCCGGCGTGTGCGGAACCAGGTTGGTGCCGCCCGTGTAGTACGTGACGGACAGGTTGGCGAAACGCAGCGGGCTGCTCGCCGGCTGACGGGTGTCCTCCAGCAGCCGGCTGACATACATGTCCGTCCCCAGCGCGGCGACGACACTGGCGGGGAACTGCTCATCCTTCACGAAACGAAACGGCCCGAACCCCGTCCGGCGCAACTCGTGCAACGGTTTGCGCAGCGGGATGGGCTCTTTGATGAAAACCTGCTTCCAGTGGCGAGCCAGCGGACCGGCCATGACCGCCGCTGTGGCCAACAAAGCCACACACACCAGAAACGGCACGCTGACCAGCGGCTTCCACGTCGCGGTCGCAGGGGTTGGCATTCTTAATATCCCGATGCACAAGGGGTTACAGATGCAAGTTCACATCATTCCGAATCAGCATAGTCCCACCCGCGAAGCGCGTCAATCGACCCACCTGTTCCGGGAGGCTCTCGCGACGACAGCGGACTGAGTCGGAACGCCGGGGCGTGTCCTCGTCCGCGGCCGGAGTCTGCGGAGGTTACGTCAAAAATCGGGAACCGGTTCAGTTCATACCGATGCCGTCCGATAAGACGGTGTCGGGGTTCGAGCCGCATCGACGGGCGGAGCGGGAGGCCGGAGGCACACGGGAAAACCAGGAATCTCCACCCGCTGGTGCGAGGAAGAGACGCCAGGCCTATGAAGATCGTCATTGTCGGTGCCGGGGGCCACGGACGCGTGGTGCTGGACATTCTGCTTCGGGCGGGTCGACACGACGTCGTGGGATTTCTTGATTCCAATATGGAAATCGTGGGTCGGCGGATGGACGGCCAGCTCGTTCTCGGGGGCCTGGCCGACATCCCGCGACTGCGCGACGAGATGAACGTCCAGGGCGCGATCGTGGCTATCGGCGACAACGGCGTCCGCCGGAACTTCGCCGAACAGATCGAACGCACCGGCCTGTCCCTCATCAACGCCATCCATCCCTCGGCCAACATCGCCCGCAACGTAACGATCGGCACAAATTGCGTCATCGCGGCCGGGGCCCTGGTCTGCGCCCACTGCCAGATCGGAGACTCCGCCATTCTGAACACCGGATGCATCGTGGACCACGAATCCATGGTGGGGACGGCCTGCCATATCTGTCCCGGGGCCCGACTGGCCGGCCGGGTCACGGTGGAATCGGGTGCCTTCGTGGGCATCGGGGCCACAGTGATCCAGAACATCCGCATCGGCTGTGAGGCCGTCATCGGGGGCGGAGCGGTGGTGATCCACGACGTCGCCCCCATGAGCACGGTTGTGGGCGTTCCCGCCCGGGAGATCAAACGCACGGAAGACCCCGAGGAGTTTGCCCGCTGGATGCTCCCGGAGTTCGCCCGCGCGACCATGGCCACGCCCTGACTGCCCCCCAATGCGGTCCACCCCCGGACCGTCGGATTCAGCGACGGGATTTTCCGGCCTGTCCCGTCATAGGTACAAACCGAACATCCTCCAGCGTTTTGTACTCCAGCAGTCCGTCTTCGCGCTTGGTGACCAGGGTCAGTCTCTGGATCTCGTGCTGGCGGCCGACGGGGATGCAGATCTTGCCGCCGGGCTTGAGCTGGTCGACCAATGGTTGCGGGATACGCGTCGGGGCGCAGGTGACGATGATCGCGTCGAACGGCGACGCCTCCGCCCAGCCGGCGTATCCGTCGCCGCACCGGGCCTGGATGGACGTGTAGCCGCGATCCTTGAACGTTGCGGCCGCTCGCCGGGCCAGGGGCTCCACAATCTCGATCGTGTACACGTGCGGGGTCAGCTCATTGAGTACGGCCGCCTGATAGCCGGAGCCTGTTCCGATCTCCAGCACCTTGTGCTCCGGCTTGACGCCCAGGGCTTCGGTCATCCGGGCCACGATGTACGGCTGGGAGATGGTCTGGCCTTCTCCAATGGACAGGGGGCTGTCGGAGTAGGCCCACCGCGCCTGGTCGGTCGGCACGAACCAGTGCCGCGGCACATTCCGCATGGCCTCCAGCACGTCAGGGTCTTTCACGTCGCGGAACTCGATCTGGTGTTTGACCATCCGTTCCCGCTCCAGCTTGCGGTCGTCGCTGCGCGGGCGGGCCCAGTCCGCGGGGGCGCTGGTCGTCGGCTGGCTGGTGGGGGCGGCCGGCGCCTGGGGTGATTCAGCCCAGATCCGACAGGCCAGCAGGAAGGCCGCAAGCACGACCGCCGAAAGCGCGCGCACTCTTCGTCCGTGAAGCATGGAGGGGCTCCTATTCAATCCGCCGGATGGCCCGATGGGCGGTCCGCGGGCCCTATTATACGGCGTTGCATCCTCCGCTTGAATGGGGCTGGTGCGGCCATCCCATCCGGCCATCGTGGCCCTGAAACACCGCTGCCGGGTTCCCGCGGGGCTCGGCGTCCCGGGGTGCCTTACGGTGGCGGGCGCCCGGCGGCGCGGCTAGACTATGATTGTTCCCTCGCATCGGGCGCGCGGGACGATGGGCACTACTCCCCTGGAACACGAAAGAAGTACATCATGGCTGGCGAGGCGAAAAACCCCTTCGGTGCGGAAGGTACTCTGAAGACCAAAGCGGGTACACTCCGTGTGTATCGACTCGAGGCGCTCGCAGCGCTGGGGATCGGCGATCCGCGGCGACTGCCGTTTTCGATTCGCGTTCTGCTGGAGGCCGCGCTGCGAAATGTGGACGGGCACTCGGTCACCACGGAACACGTCGAGGCCCTCGCCCGCTGGCAGGCCCGCGACGCCGCCCGGGTGGAAATCCCGTTCAAGCCCGGCCGGGTGGTGCTGCAGGATTTCACCGGCGTGCCGGCCGTCGTGGATCTGGCTGCCATGCGCGCGGCCATGAAGCGGCTGGGCGGCGACCCGCGCAAGATCAATCCGCACGTCCGCTGCGACCTGGTCATCGATCACTCCGTCCAGACGGATGCCTTCGCCTCGCCGGACGCGCTGGCCGTCAACAAGCAGAAGGAATTCGAGCGGAACCGCGAGCGGTACCAGTTCCTCAAGTGGGGGCAGAAAGCGTTTGACAATTTCCGCGTGGTGCCGCCGGCCACCGGCATCATTCACCAGGTGAACCTGGAATACCTGGCCGGCGTGGTGCTCACCGACGACGGGCCGAGCGGACGCGTTGCGTACCCCGACAGCCTGGTGGGTACCGACAGCCACACCACGATGATCAACGGGTTGGGTGTGGTGGGCTGGGGCGTCGGCGGCATTGAGGCCGAGGCGGTCATGCTCGGCCAGCCGATCTACATGCTCATGCCGGACGTGGTGGGGTTCCGGCTTTCCGGCCAACTGCGTGAAGGTACGACGGCCACCGATCTGGTACTGACCATCACGCAGATGCTCCGGAGCAAAGGCGTCGTGGGCAAATTCGTGGAGTTCTACGGCCCGGGTCTGGCCCAGATGCCGCTGGCCGACCGGGCTACGCTGGCCAACATGGCGCCGGAGTACGGCGCCACGATGGGCTTCTTCCCGGTGGATGAACAGACCCTGCGCTATCTGCACCGGACGGGACGCCCCGCCGACCTGATCGAACTCGTGGAGCGGTACTGCAAAGAACAGGGACTGTTTCGCACGGCGTCCGAGCCGGACCCGGATTTCAGCGACACGGTGGAGCTGGACCTCGCCACGGTGGAGCCGTGCCTGGCTGGTCCGAAGCGTCCGCAGGATCGGGTGCCGTTGGCCGACGTGAAGCGGGCGTTTCGCGCCAGCCTGACCGCGCCTGTGAAGGAGCGGGGGTTCGGGCTGGAGGAGGCGGCATTGTCCCGCAAGGCCGCGGTTCGTTTCGACGGGCAGACGGACGAAATGGGACACGGCGCGGTCGTGATTGCGTCCATCACGAGCTGCACGAATACGTCGAACCCCTCGGTCATGCTGGCGGCCGGCCTGCTCGCCCGCAAGGCGGTGGACAAGGGCCTTCGCGTGCCGCGATCCGTGAAGACCAGCCTGGGCCCGGGCTCTCGCGTGGTGGCGGACTACCTGGAACAGGCCGGGCTGATGCCGGCCCTGGAAGCCCTGGGGTTTCATATCGTGGGTTACGGCTGCCTGACCTGCATCGGCAACAGCGGCCCGCTGCCCGAGCCGGTGGTGAAGGCCATCACTCAGGGGGATCTCGTGGCCGCCGCCGTGCTGAGCGGCAACCGGAATTTCGAAGGCCGGGTGAACCCGTACACGAGGGCAAACTGGCTGGCCAGCCCGCCGCTGGTGGTGGCGTACGCATTGGCCGGCACCACCGATATCGACCTGACGCACGAACCGCTGGGAAAAGACCCCAGCGGCCGTGAGGTGTTTCTGAAGGACATCTGGCCGACACAGCAGGAGATCGCCGACGCCATCACGGCCAACGTCTCGGCGGATCAGTTCCTGCGTCAATACGCACACGTGTTTAACGGCGAGGAGCAGTGGCGGGCGATCGCGAGCCCGACGGGCGACCTGTATGCCTGGGACCTCGAAAGCACCTACATTCAGGAACCGCCGTTCTTCGCGGATATGACGCGCACGGCGCCGTCGATCCGGCCGATCCGCGGGGCGCGATGCCTGGTGATGGTGGGCGACTCCATCACCACGGACCACATCTCGCCGGCGGGGTCCATCAAGGCCGACTCGCCGGCGGGCCGGTATCTACAGGAACGCGGCGTCGCCCCGCCGGATTTCAACAGCTACGGCTCCCGCCGCGGCAACGACCGGGTGATGACACGCGGCACCTTCGCGAACATCCGGCTGCGGAACCTGCTGGCTCCGGGCACGGAAGGCGGCATGACCACGCACCTGCCTACCGGCCAACAGATGCCCATTTACGACGCGGCGGTCAAATACGCCGAGTCGGGCACGCCGTTGCTGGTGCTGGCGGGCAAGGAGTACGGCACGGGGTCGTCACGCGACTGGGCCGCCAAGGGCACGCTGCTGCTGGGCGTTCGTGCGGTGGTTGCCGAGAGCTACGAACGCATCCACCGCAGCAACCTGGTGGGCATGGGCGTCCTGCCGCTGCAGTTCCGTCCGGGCGAGACGCGCGAGTCGCTGGGCCTGACGGGCCACGAAACCTTCGACATCACCGGCCTGGAGGACTCGCTGAAACCCGGCCGGCCGGTGACCGTGTCGGCCACGTCTCCCGACGGCAAAACGCGTGAGTTCACGACTTTGTGTCGCATCGACACCCCGGTGGAGGTGGACTACTACCGCCACGGCGGCATTCTGCACGCGGTGCTGCGCAAGCTGTTGGAGTGAAGCCTGGCGTGCCCAACCTGCGTACGGGTGGAAATCATTCCGGCCCTTCGGTCGGATGTGCAGAGCCTATGAATCGGCACGCCCGGGCCACGAATGGCGGCCGGGTCCGAACAGCCACACCCACACCGTGCGGCCGGGCGGATTTCCGACGGAGTTCAGGACGCCACGGACACGGCTCACAGACACGGGCTATCGTCGGTTTCGCCAGATTTTCCGGGCCTTGCGGGCCACGTAGAGGACGCTGCCGGGAGTGCCTCCGATCATGCGGCGGATGATCTGGTGTACAGGCGCCTTCTCACCAAAGCGGATCATGTTCCGATTGGCCGGGGTTACGCAGGTGCAACGCGGCGACAGGCACGGTCGGGGTCCGTCGAAACGCCTGAACGTGCCCCGAGCGACGTTGCCCAGGCAGAAGTACGGCTGGTGATTGTAGCAGCGGGTGACGTCGCCGTTGAGACCAATCCTGAAGAAGAGATGGCCCGTGTGGCACAGCGTGCCCCACAGGCTATCGTGACGGATAGCTTCGGTCGTCTTCATCGCTCGACCGGCCAGATACGTCTCGATCTCCGGCCGGTACCGGACGAACCGGCCATGGACGCGGAGCACCTGATACTCGAACAGCACGCCGCGCTCGGCCAGGCGCTGCTCTATCCGTCGCAGCCTGTCGAAATCTTCCTCGACAAGCACTGACGTCACGCAGAATCTTGTGGACGGGCGTTTGGCCGCATTGAACTCCACCGCCTTGTCGATGAACCCGTCCAGGCTCTTGATCTGGCTCAGATGCAGGCTGGCCGTGAGCGTGGTCAGCTTGTCGCCGCAGGCATCCAGAAACTCGCGCAGCCGGGCGGGCGAGGCGGACAGGTTCGTAGTTGTGGCGAGGCAATGCCCGGCCCCGGCGATCCGCCGGCAGAGCTCGAGGAAACGGGGGAAGATGAACGGCTCGCCGCCAATCAGCTTCACATGCCATCGTCCCGGCAGGTCAGGCAGCATGGCGAACACGGCGTCGATCACTTCGTCGGAGCAGTGTTGTCTGTCGGCATAATTGCGCTGGTTGCAATAGGCGCAATCATAGTTGCATTTGTCCGTGATGACCCATTCGAGACTGGGTATCGGCTCTTTGGCCATTCCACTGCGTTCTCCGGGGAAGCGCAACCGGTTGTGCGTCGTCAGCGCTGCGGTCGAAATCTCCACGGCGTGCCGACATCCGTCTACCGCGTTGCGCTTCCCACCGCCAATGCGATCGCTTTATGGTATCCACCCTGGTATGGCCTCTTCAAGCGAGTCTAGTCCGGGTGCTATTCCGGCGACTCGGACGATCGAGGGCTCCATGTTGCGATTGACGGAAACGGGGATTTCCGTCCACTCGTGCTACTGCATCTGCGGCGACGACGTGGAATCCATCGGTTCCAAACCGGCCGCCGGGAAGCATGCTGTTAAGTACCGCTGGTTCGAATGGGACACCAGGCAGCCTGAATGCCATGGGGGGAAGCCATCAATCCCGCAGATGGGGCGGTTTCGGGTTCTTGAGTCTCGGAGCCGAGAGTCTGTGGGCGTTTCATCGGGGAAGGGTTCTGCCGACGGTGCAAAGACAAAAGAACGCTGGTCTCGATGGTATTTCATATTGGCTCGATACGTCCGGAGCACAGCCGGAGCTGACGCCGGTTCCGAGGTGTGTCGGGCAAACGGGCCCGCAAGGTCGAGCGGGCTGTCACCAGGGTTTGAGGGGTTTGACCCATGCGACGCCCGTGCTGCCGGTGTTGGGATCGGCATAGGGCAGTACCTTGCCGCCGAAAATCTCCAGCTCCTTCTCGGCGGCGACGGAGTGTCCGATGACCAGGCCCAGCACCGCCCCCATCACCACGTCGGACAGGTAATGCTCGCCGTCGTCGAGTCGCTCGATGGCCACCAGGGCGCCCAGCCCGTACAGCGGAATGCCCACCAGAGGGCCGTATTCCTCGTGCATGACCGAGGCGAAGCAGAATGTGCTGGAGGTGTGTCCGCTGGGGAATGTTCCCCATTGGCCGTTGGGCGCGTCGTCCCAACTGGCGGCCTGGCCGAGCATGGTGGAGGCGCCGTTGATGATCAGCGCGCTGAAGAGCTTTTTGCCCACGTTGTAGGTCTTGTCGTTCTGCGTCTGCTGGCCCATCAGGTACCACGCACCGGCCAGAGCGAAGTGCGTGCCCGGGTTCCCCAGGGCCCCGAACGCGTCGTTGAAGTCGTTTTTGAAGATGGTGTGCCCGCGCAGGCCATCTTCCACGGTTTTGTCCGGACCCGTTTCCTGAATGGCCAGCGCGCCGCCGTAGGTCAACCCAAGAATCAACAGGTTGGGCACGGACCCATAGACCTTCTTCGTGTCGCGCCAGAGGTCGGCGGGCATGGCCTTCACATCCCGCACGATGGTGTCCCACAGGCCGGGGAGCGGGCCGGGCCGATCCGCGAATGCGCGCTCACTGGATGCCTCCGCGGCCCGGTCCGCGAGAACCGGCTCGCCAATCGGAGTTGTCGGCGCGTCGTTCGGTGCGGAGGGTTCGGCCGGTTGCGCATAGAGCGCCAGGCGGAAGGTCGGCCGGGCCGATTCGGGCGACACGGGGTCCTGGACGGCCGAGGCTCGCTCGTGTCGTACCTGCTCGATCCGGTTATCCAGGGCAATCCATTGATCGGCGGTGCGAGAGCCGGTGCAACCGGCGATCACCAGGGCGGTAGCCATCAGAATCCAGGTGCGAATCATCATCTCCGTGCCTCCATGCTCGGGGTTCGCCGCCAAGCGCTTTCGTGCGGCGCCCGAGACTTTACCCGAAACAGCGGCGGGATGAAACGAGAAATCGCCCGACCGGCCCTGGGGCGCTTGTGGCCGAAGCGCGCGGTTGTACACTGGGGCGCGGAGTGTCCGCGGGCGCGGAGAGCGCCCGTTTTCGTCGAGTGCTCATCGCGGAAGATCGCTCGGGATCGCCGGAGCGGACGTTGCATAGGGAGTGTCACCTCGTGAAAGGAACCGCCTTCATGGTCGCTTTTGTCGTCTCCTCGGCGCTGTCGGGGGCGAACGACGTGCTGCTTCGTGAGGATTTCGGGCAGACGGCGGACGGCGCGCTGCCCGCGGGCTGGTCGGTGGAAGGTTCCGGTTGGGCCGTGGCGGACAAGGCCCTGCGCGGCACGGGGATGAAGGGCCAGAGCACGGTTCTGTTCGGCTCGCCCGAGTGGCGCGACGTTGCGTTGGCCGCCGACATCCGCTTCCTGGATTCACAGAAGGAGACGTCCTGGGCGGCCCTGCTGGTGCGTGAGGCGAGCGCCGACGCGCCCGGCGTTCAGCTTACCATTCGCCGAGCCGCCACTCGAAGCAACGGCCTGGAGCTCGCCGCCCGGCGGCCGCAGAACGAGGGCGGCGGTTGGCGCGTATTCCAGACCGCCGCGGCGCCGGCGGCGGCCGCGGACCATCCGTATCGGCTGCGGCTCGAAGCGCGGGGCGAATGGCTCCGCGGGTTCGTCAACGACCAGCAGGTGTTCGAATGCCCCCGTGGAACGGAGATCAGTCCGGCCGGCCGTGTCGGGTTTCGCGTCAGCGGCGCCGCCGTCGTGGTGACCCGTGTGGAGGTCTCTCGACTGGGCGCCGAGAGCCCGGCCCAGCGCCGCCACCTGCGGGCGCGCCCGCTGGTGATTGCGCATCGAGGCTGGTCCGAGCGGGGACCGGAGAACACGCTGGCCGCGTATCGGCTGGCGATCGAGGTCGGAGCGGAGATGGCCGAATGCGACGTCTGGTTGACGTCCGACCGGGTTCCTGTGCTGCTGCACGACGGCAACCTCAAGCGCACCACCGGCCTGGACGCGCCGGTCTCCAGCCTGCCGCTGGAGAAAATCAAGGAGCTGGACGCCGGAAGCTGGAAATCGCCCGAGTTCGCGGGCGAGCGCGTTCCGACGCTGCGCGAAACGCTGGACCTGGTTCGCGGCAAGCTTCGGCTGATCATCGAGATCAAACCGCCCGGAATGGAGAAGGAGGTGCTCGATACGCTTCGAGACGCCGGCGTGAACCCGGCGGACGTGATGATCTTCTCGTTCGACCGCGGCATCGTCGAGACGATCACCCGGATGGAGCCGCTCCTGCCCACCGTCTGGCTGATCGGGGACATGCCCTGGGGCGAGGCGGCCCGGCGCGACGTGCTGACCGAGGCCGTCCGCATTCGCGCGTCGGCCATCGGATTGCCCTTCACGCGGGCGAACCCGGCCGTTTTTCGCATGGCCCGCGAGCGCGGTCTGACGGTCTTCGTCTGGACGGTGGACGACCCGGCCGACATGCGTTATCTGTCGCGCATCGGGGCGGACGGCATCATCACGAATCGGCCGGACGTGCTGCTGAGCATTGTGGATGCGGAGGGTTGACGTCCCCGCGGCGATCCTGAGGGGGCCTTTTTTTTCAGCGGGTCAGATCCTGGAGCGTGACGTACAGAAACGCAGCCCCGATCAGGGCAAGCCCCACCGCCTGTGTGACCATCTGGATGCGCAAGTTCACCGGCGATCCCTTGATCTTTTCGATGATCAGAAAAACCATATGCCCGCCGTCTACGATGGGCAGCGGCAGGAAGTTGATGACAGCCAGGTTCGCCGAGATCACGGCCAGGAAGAACAGCAGTTGTACCACACCGGCCTGGGCGAGCTGGCCGCCCATCTTCACGATCCCCACCGGGCCGGACAGCGTCTCGACGCCCACGCTTCGCGAGACGATCATCCGCTTCATGACGACGTAGACCTGAATGATGAACTCCCAGGTCCGCTCGGCGCCCAAGACCATGGCGGAAATGGGGTTGTTGGCGCGAACGACGGTCATCTCCTGGGCCAGCTCCAGGTCCGCCTGGTAGTTGATTCGACCCAGCCAGGGATAGAGCATGTCCTGCGTAACCTCGATGGACGCCGTCTGCTCGTGGGCAAGCCGGTACGGGCGGTATCGCACCTCCACCGTCTGTCCGATTTTCTGCGTCAGCGCGGTCTGGATGCCCGCGGGGTGATATACGGGCATCGCCGCCGTGTGTTGCCGCTCCACGCCCGAACGATCCGTGGTGGAGAAGGTATGCTCGACTGTTTCCTGTCCGTCGATGGCGAGAATGAGCGCCCCTGGTTTCAGACCCAGTTTCGTCAGGAGGCTGTCCGGCACGGAGAGGGCGCAGGTCTGCTCGGCTCTGCTGTCGGGGTGCTGACGATACGACAGGGTGACGGTGCTGCCGGCATGATGCCGCAACTCCTCCACCAGCTCGGCCCAGCGGGCGACAGGCTTGCCGTTGATCCGGGTGATCCACGCGCCGTCCGGAATACCCGATTCCGCGGCCGGCGTGATGCGTCCGTCCCAGTCGTGTGTCACGCGGCCGATCCGCATCGTGTTGTCGGCCAGAAGCGAGAAGGAAGCGCCTTCCTGGGGTACTCCCGGGGCGGCGCCGGTGACCAGGCGATCGATGCGCTGCGCTACCGTTCGTTTGACCCGCGGTCGGATGATCAGGTCCATCTGCCTTTTGACACTCGGCCGCCAGATTCGTATCGGGATGTCCCGTTCCTGCACGTCCAGGCGATCGAAATCACGATCCAACATGCGCGAGCAGGCACGTCGGGTCTCCCTTCGGATTTCCTCGCTGGTTGGATATGAGACGTCGCCCCACGCCACAATCACGTCACCTTCCCGCAGTCCGGCCAGGTAGGCCCGGCTGTCCGGCTCCACGTAGCTGACCCGCACGAGTGGCGTCAACCCGAGCACATCCACCGAGCCGTACGGTGTTAAGCCATGCGGGTGAATTGCGATCCGGGACGGGATGACCAACTCCACTTGCTTCGTGGGAGAGTCCGGGTCCGCGGGATTCTCCGGACGCTCCACCACCAGGCGTTGTTCCGCCTTCTGATCGGTGAGCAGACTCACGATGTCGTTGTTGGGGTCTTCCGCGGACAGGGGCTTGCCGTCCACGGACACGATCCGGTCGCCGACATGGGGGCTGTCCGGGCGGCGAGGGTCCGCCTCCGGCCCCAGGGCGATGATCTCGGGTGTGTAGGACGGCAGGATGCCGATCTGCTGGAAACCCTTGTCTTCCGCGTTGATCGGCATGACGCCGAACGTCTTACGCTGACCGTTTCGATTGACGGTGAACTCCAGTTCCTCCAGGGGCTTGGCGAGCACAATCGCCATTCTCACCTGGTCGAACTCGTGGATCTTCCGCCCGTCAACGGCTTCGATCCGGTCGCCCGGAAGCAGACCGGCGGCGTCCGCCGGCTCGTTTGGCTTGACATATCCGATTTTGGCGACCGGCGCGGGCATTCCGATCATGAACACGACGGCGAAGATGATTCCCGCGAACAGCACGTTCATCACCACGCCGGCTGAAATCACGGCCATGCGCTTGCCCACGCTTTTGTGGGAAAACGACCGGGGGTCCGCCTTGACCGCGATCTCGCCGGACTTGTCGATCTCGAAATCCTCCTGGCCCAGCATTTTGACGTAGCCGCCCAGCGGCAGAATGTTGAACGAATACCGCGTCTCCCCGCGCGTGAAGCCCCAGATTTCCCGGAAAAACCCCACGGCGAATCGCTCCACGCGAATGTCGCACAGTTTGGCCACAATGAAGTGACCCAGCTCATGCACGAAAATGACGGCGGAGAAGCCGAAAAAGATCAACAGGTACGGCACCAGGGCCGCCAGCCACTCCAGCGGAGGAATCAGCGCCAGGACCGGCGACATGGACATCAGCAGGTCGAACATTCCAGAACCTCGTTTCGCGCCCAGCGATCCGCCGCCAGCAGATCCTCAAGCGTCGGGTTTTCCTTGTACTCGTGCCGGCTTACCGCATGTTCGGTCAGCGCGGCGATTTCCGTAAACCGGATCTCGCCCGCCCGGAAGAGCCACACGGCCGCCTCGTTGGCCGCGTTCAGAACCGCCCCGGCCGTCCCCCCCCGCCGCGCCGTCTCGTGCCCCAGCCGCAACGCGGGGAACCGATCCTCTTCCGGCGGGTCGAAGTGCAACCGCCGGTGCGCCAGCAGGTTCAGCGACTGCGATGGGCAGGGCAGCCGGTCCGGCCACGTCAGCGCGTACTGGATCGGCAGCCGCATGTCCGGTGAGCCGAGCTGGGCGATCAGCGAACCGTCGCAGAACTCCACCAGCGAGTGAACGACCGACTCGGGATGCACCAGCACGCTGATCCGGTCGGCCGGCATGTCAAACAGCCACCGGGCCTCAATAATCTCCAGGGCCTTGTTCATCATGGTGGCCGAGTCGATCGTGATCTTCGGGCCCATCGCCCAGGTCGGATGATTCAGGGCGTCCTCCAGCGTGGCCTGGGCCATCCGCTGAGTATCCCATGTGCGGAACGGCCCGCCCGAAGCGGTCAGGATGATCCGCCGGACCTCCGAGTGACGACCCGCCTGAAGGGCCTGAAAGATGGCCGAGTGCTCGCTGTCCACGGGGATCAGCGCCGCTCCGGTCTGACGAGCCAACGGAGCGATAAGGGCGCCGGCGACCACCAGGGTTTCCTTGTTGGCCAGGGCGATCCGCCGTCCCAGCTCGACGGCCCGAAGAGTGGCCGGCAGACCGGCCGCACCCACGACAGCGGAAACCACCACTTCACAAGCTTCGGCCTCGATCAGTTCGACCATGGCCCGCGGCCCGGCATAAACCCGCGTGTTTCGGTCGACGGCCGATCGAAGTGCGTCGACGTTGGCAACATCTGTGATGGCAACGGCTTTCGGCCGCCAGTCTTTAGCCTGTTGCGCGAGAGGCTTCCACTGGGTGCCCGCCGCCAGACCGACCACTTCATACCGGTGATCCAGGCCGGCCAACACCTCCAGCGTGTTCTGGCCGATGGAACCAGTGGACCCCAGTACTACGATGCGTTGCCTGCTCATGTGTGTCGTTTGGCCTGTGGTGGACCCGCCCCGTGACAGACCGGACCATGATAGGGGCAGTCCCGGAGCCGGACAAGGCGGGCCGACCCCCGGGAAATTGCCCGACCCCCAAGCAAGACCTATAATCGCCAACAAGGGGTTGGAACCCGCCGCACGAAACGTTTAGTGGATTGCACCTGCGAATCGCCGATGAAGCGAACCGTCCTGTCGACTGGCCGTATTTTCTCCGTGGAACGACGCGAAATCCCCCGGGAGGACGGCCCCGCACTCGTGCGAGACATCGTTATTCACCCCGGAGCCGTCACCGTCCTGCCGATACTGCAAGACGGGTCCATCGTCATGATCCACAACTTTCGACACGCGGTGGACCGTGAGCTGCTCGAATTGCCCGCAGGGACGCTGGAACCGGGCGAGGATCCCGCGGCGTGTGCCATTCGGGAGCTGGAAGAGGAGACGGGCTACGTTGCCGGAGAAGTTCAGCCTTTCTGCGAATTTTACACTACGCCGGGAATCACAAATGAGCATATGCGGGTTTTTCTGGCGTCGGGGCTGATTCACCGCAAGCAGCGGTTGGATGACGGTGAGCAGATTCGCGTGGAGGTGTTCCGCGCGGAGCAGGCCCGGCAGATGCTGATAGACGGGCGCATTCAGGACGGCAAGACCCTGGCGATCCTGGGGCGATACTTCCTGCAGGGCCGAGGGTAAGCGAATCATGGGCTGGCAAGAGCGAGACTACGCACGCGAAGATGGCGGCCCGCCCAGCCGCAGCTTCTATATCGGCCGGGGCGGAATTCGTCGTCCGACAATCGTTCGAACGTTGATCATTGCGAACGTCGTCCTGTACGTGCTCTGCTACATGACGCCGCTGGGACCGGTCATTCGCGGCACCGAGTCGCGAGTTGTAATGACCCGCCTGGGGCCGACCGTCGAACCCGGACAGCCCGGCTGGTGCGAGATGATCACCACGAAGGTGATGCACGGCCAGGTGTGGCGGTTGGTGACGTCGCAGTATCTGCACGCGCCTCGGCTCGAGCACATTCTCTTCAACATGATCGGGTTGCTGTTCCTGGGGCCTCCGTTGGAACAGCGGTGGGGCAGACATAAGTTCCTCGCCGTTTACACCCTGGCGGGCATCGCCGGAAACCTGCTGCTTCTGGTGGCCGGACTGGTGGGCTGGATCAACCCGAACGTGCCGGCGCTGGGTGCGTCCGGCTGCATTCTGGGCTTGTTGGGCGCGGCGGCGGTTCTCTTTCCGTTTGCCGAGGTGTACATTTATTTCCTGTTCCCCATCAAGATCCGGACCGCGGCCACTCTCTTTGCGCTGATGTACGCGTACAACGTGTACAACCAGGGCGCCAACTACGGCGGAGACCTGTGCCATCTGGCGGGTCTGGGATTCGGTGCGTGGTACGCGTATCGGGGCGAACGCTGGTGGTTGCACTCCGGCCTGCGGCGGATGATCGGGCGGACCGTGCGGTCGTTCGGCCGGGCATCCTCCGCGCCGACCCGCGTCGGTCCCGGGGCCTGGAACGCGCGCATGGAAGAGCGAATCGCCGATGCCGCCGAAATAGATCGGATTCTCCAGAAGGTCTACGACGGGGGCATCAACACGCTGACCGAGCGTGAGAAACGCGCGCTGGCCGCGGCCACGGAGCGACAACGGCAGGAGGATCTGAAGGCCAAGCGCGGCTGGTAGCCGGTCCGCGGGTGGGATGGTTTCCGGCGACAGGTATGTCACGGTCGTTTGACAACCCGATCAACTGGTCCTTCCGCATCGGGCGGCTGTTCCGGATTGACATCCGTGTGCATCTGTTGTTCGTGCTCGGGGCGCTCGTGCTGCTGGCACGGGCGTTTCAGGAAGACGTGCAAGGCGGGGTCAGCACGCTGAGGGACAGTCTGATCGCCATTGCGCTGCTTTTTCTCATCGTGCTCATCCATGAGTTCGGCCATTGCTTCGGCTGCCGGGCCGTCAAGGGCGAAGCAAGCGAAATCATGCTCTGGCCTCTGGGCGGCCTGGCCCTGGTCGGCCCGCCGCACACGCCGCGTGCCCATCTGATCACGGCGATCAGCGGGCCGGCCGTTCACCCGGTTCTATGCGTGCTGGCGGCGTCCGTGCTGGTGTTGTCCACGGGGACGTTCGCGTCGGTGCCGTGGAACCCGTTCCGGCCGTTTGACCCCGTTGGCGGTGCGGGGGTTTTCCATGCCCACTGGCAATGGTGGATCGCATATTTCTTCGGGCTGAACCTCTGCCTGCTGCTGTTCAACCTCTCGCCCGTCTTTCCGCTCGACGGGGGCAAAATCCTCCAGTCCCTGTTGTGGCCGAGCATGGGCTACCGCGAGTCCATGATGCTTGCCAGCGGCATCGGGATGATCGGGGCGATCGGGTTCGGCGTGATCGCCATCTTCTCCCAGGCGTACATTCTCTTTGCCCTGGCGTTTTTCGGATACATCACCTGCATGCAGCAACGGCAGCAGATTCGCATGGGAATGTACGACGAGGGCGGCGAGTTCGGTTACGACTTCTCGCAGGGCTATACGTCGTTCGAGCGGTCTGTCGAGCGGACGGGTCGGTCGCCGTCTTACTGGCAGCGTCGTCGGGCCCGCCGGGAAGCGGCCCGTCGGCAGCGGGAGTCGCAACAGTTGGAGGCCGATCGCCGCGCGGTCGACGCCATCCTCGAGAAGATATCCCGGGAGGGCATCCAGTCGCTCAACCCCCGGGAGCGCCGCATTCTTCAGCGTGAGACGCAGCGTCAATCCTCTCGCGAGGGCCGCTGACGGGCATGGCCCGGAAGAGCTGTGTTACATTGCCCGGCACTGCGCAAGACCGTAAGATGACCCCGGCCGCCGCGCCCGGCACCGGGCCCGTAGCTCAGTGGTCAGAGCAGTCGACTCATAATCGATTGGTCGGGGGTTCAAATCCCTCCGGGCCCAGTTCCGCCAGGCATCCGGCCAGTGAAGACCCTCCCGCGCACACCCGCCAGCCCACCGGTTGAGGTGTGTCGCGTTCGGAACGCCTTGTGTGGCTGCTGACAACACCCATTGGCAGACGTCTTGCGCGGAACCCAAGGTCACACAGAAGCCCTCGCACTCCAAGCGTATGCCCGTCATGTCTCCTGGCTTCGTTACGACCAATAGTTGATGTAATTCTATATCATATAGATAGTTACGGCGTTGCCGCGGGGTGGTGTGGTGGGTCGTTGCGGATCATGTTTCAGAGGGTGTTCGTTTTGGGCAGTCTGAGCCTGGTGGGCGGAGTGTGCGCCTGCCAGTTCGTCGGAGGCGAGGGCCCATTCCGGCCCCCTGCGGGTTGATCCGCGCTGTTGTGGGGGGGCAGGTGCCGTGGGCGGGCGCGGGGGTTACTTTGCGCGCTCCGCGATCCATTTTTCCAGCAGGTCGCGGGCTTGCGAATCGCGGAGCTGGCGTGGCGGATGCTTCATGGCGAAGCTGGAGATCTCGTGCAGCGGACCGCCGATGCCGCGATCCAGGGCCAGCTTCGCACAGCGGATGGCGTCGATCGCGACACCGCCGCTGTTGGGCGAGTCTTCCACGCTCAGCCGCAGTTCGAGGTTGTTGACCACGTCGCCGAAGCCCCGCCACTCCATGCGGATGAAACAGACCTTGTTGTCCTTCTGCCAGGGGACGTAGTCGCTGGGGCCGATGTGGATGTTGTCCGGGTCGAGCCGCACGTCCAACTGCGACTGTACGGACTCGGTTTTGGAAATGCGCTTCGTGCGCAGCCGCGACTGCTCGAGCATATTCAGAAAATCGGTGTTGCCGCCGGTGTTAAGCTGGTAGGTCCGGTCCAGCCGGACCCCGCGGTCGCCCATCAGCCGGGCGAGCACGCGATGGCTGATGGTGGCGCCCATCTGGCTTTTGATGTCGTCGCCGACGACAGGCACGCCGCGATCCCGGAACTGTGAGGCCCACTCGGGGTTGGACGCGATGAACACCGGCATGCAATTGATCATGGCCACGCCGGTCTCCAGGCAGGCCCGGGCATAATGCTGAACGGCGTCCTCCGAGCCCACCGGCAGGTAACAGACCAGCACGTTGGCCCCGGAATCCCGCAGCGCGGCCGCCACGTCCACCGGCTGGGCATCGGCCACGCGCGGAGCCTGATCATCCGGGTAGTTCTTCAGGTGGTCTGCCACCCCGTCCAGCACCGGACCCATCAGAACGGTGACCCCCGTCCGCGGAATCTCCGGCTGGAACACCGTGGTACAGTTGGGCTGGGCAAAAATGGCCTCTTCCAGGGGCCGACCCACCTTCCGGCGGTCCACGTCGAAGGCCACGACGGGCTGGATGTCTGCCAAGCCGTACCCGCCGATGGTGCGGTGCAGCAGCCCGGCCGTATCCACCGATGCCTTGCGTTGGTAATACTCTATGCCTTGCAGCAGGGCGCTTGCACAATTGCCCACGCCCACAACGGCCAGCTTGATCTTACTCATGCCGCGCCTCTCAATTCCTTGACCGGCCAACGGGAGATTCTGCACCATCGTACCGCTTCACGCAACCATCACAACAGGTTCCGGCCGGACACGTCCGCGCTTTCCTGTCCGCCGCTGCCGCCCCCTCGGCATGCCTTGTGCGTCGCGGCCGGAACCCACGCTCAAGGCGAGCATGAACCAGCCTTTCGGCAGAGACGATCAGTTCGGTACCGAAACTTGTACTTCTGCCCCGCCCGGTCTTCAAGGAAAAACTCGGTCGGCCGGCCGGTCGGGAAGATCCCGTGTCTGCTACGGGCTCGCGTAAGGCGATCGGCCAACCGCCCCGAGCCATCCGGTCGGGCGAGGCGTGCCTGCTCGAAACCAAGTGGAATTCCGCATGCACTCCATCGCTCCACACTCCTTTCGCCGGTATCAGGGATGCGGATCCCGGCGATCGTCGCCAAGCGGGGGGACCTCCGTGGCTTCCACATCGATGAAGTGGCTCCCACCGGGCGGCGCGGCTCCGGGCGACGAAAAGGGACCGGGGTGCATGATCGTGACGCGACGGGCGAAGCGATCCGCCAGCCGACGACGGATGAGGCGACGGACGGGAGGGATCAGGAGGGCAAATCCCGCGGCGTCCGTCAGCACGCCCGGAAGAATCAACAGCAGACCGGCCAGGAGAATCAGCAGCCCGTCGACCATCTGGCCCGTGGGTATTCGACCGGCGGCCAGTTCCGCCTGAATGCGACCGAGCGTGCGGATGCCCTGGTGCCGGGCGACGGCGGCCCCCACCAGGCCGGTCAGCACCACCAGGGCAAGCGTCGGGCCGATGGAAATCGCTCGGCCGATGCGGATCAGCAGGGTCAGTTCCACCATGGGGACGACTATGAAAAGGATGAGAAGGTAGAAGAACATCGTGGTGCCGCAACATCCTTGCGGTGCCGGCGACGAAGGTCAATGACGGCGATGCCGGCCGCGCCCGGAAACGCCTCAGCGGGCGCCGGCAGAGGCATGAGTTCACAGGTTGAGATTCCGGTCGAACGGGATCGCCGCGATCCGGTAGCCGATGGCGGTGTTGAGCCAGTCGCGCCGCGGACCGTCGGCCAACTGGAGCAACGCGCTGAGCAGGCTGCCGGTTCGCGAGCCGGTCTGTCGGGCGTAGAATTCGAGGAACTCCGGCTGATGGAGGAAGATCGCGCGGGAGACGAGCAATTCACGTCGTTCGTGGTCGATGCGGATCTGGCGTCCGTTGGCCATGGCGGCGGCCGCCAGCTCGCGCAGGTCGCGCCGCAGCGTGTCCGGGCGGATCGGCTGATTCGCCAGCGGCGGCGAGCCCAGGGCTGCGTCGCACAGGGCGAACTCCACGCGGGCATCGGCGCTGCTGTTGGCCCAGACAAGCTGCCGCAGCAAGGCCAGCGTGCGCGGGACGCCGTCCACCACAATGCTGTGGCCCTCTTCGAAAGGCGGCAGGCGCACGTCATGGACGGTTTCCGGGACGCCGCGATACAGTACGGCCTGCAACACGCCGGCGTTGTACGCGTTGATGAAATAGGCCAGTTGACTGCTTCGGGAGGGGAACTCGCCCGGCTGGGAAGTCGGCCCGACAAGGGAAATCAGCCCCAGGTATTGCTGGAGCGGCTCCGGGTGGGCCTTCAGATGGTTGTAGTCCACCCGTCCGTCCTTGACGTTTTCACGAAGAACGGTGGCCCACGCCCGGTCGTCATATTTGGTCGGTACGGGGGACGGCGCCCAGGCCGCGTTCGTCAGGTTGACGACCGCCGGGCCGCACCCGAAAGTCCAGACGGGCCCCGTCAGCAGGAGGATTCGCAGTCTCCGAGCAGCGCGGTGCGCGGTCGTTGCAGACGCCCTGTGGAACACGGAGTTCACTCCAGCGGGTTGATGGTCAGCCCGGTCGCCAGTTTCGGATAGAAGTACGTGCTCTTCTGCGGCATCAGGTCGCCGGCCTCGCTGACGGCGCGAAGCTGGGCCATGGGGGTTGCCCGGGCCAGCAGGGCAACGCCGTCCTCCTCGCGGGCGGTGGTGCGGGCGACCTCGTCCGATTTGACGTAATGGATCGTCGGTTTGCCGATCGGCGACGGCACCGTCAGTTCTTCCAGCAGGTAGCGATGCAGATAGGCCAGGTCCAGGGCCCGCCAGGCATCCGTGCGGTCGGGCGCCAGGGTTTTGAGTTTGGCCCGATCCGTGAAGCGCACGCCGACCGTCCGCCCGGACCGGCCCTCGAACAAGTCCATATCCGCCTGCCCCGCGGCCGTTTCGACGGCGCCGGGCTTCCAGGCAGCCAGCAGTGCGTCCAGCGTGACGTGAGCCAGGACGCGCGGATACGGCAGAATCAGCGCTCCGGGATCATCCATACTGGCCAGCACCATCAGGACGTAGTGGGCGGGGTGCTCGTCAGGGAGCTTTCCGCCAGCCTGCTGGGCCGCGAAATCGCGGTACAGCAGCCCCGTGCCGTAGCGGTGATGTCCGTCGGCGATGAAGACCTTTTTCGGGGCCATCACCGAGCGAACGCGCTCGATGACCGTCTCGTCCGTCTCAATCCAGATGCGGTTCTCCACATCTTCCAGCTCCGCCACTGCATCGGGCGTGCGGGAGACGGCGGACTGGAAAGCCGCGCCGATCTCGTCCTTTGGATCGGAATACAGCCCGAAGACCGGCGAAAGATTGCAGCGGGTGGCCTTCATAAGAGCCAGGCGGTCTTCCTTCGGACCGCCGAAGGTCTGCTCGTGCGGCAGGACGACGCCCTCGGAGAACGGCACCAGGCGCAGGCGGGCGATGTATTTCCGCCGGGTGTACTGCCGACCCTGCACGGTGAAGACCTGGTGGTAGACATACAGGGCCGGGCGCGGCTCGCGGATGAGCGTGCCGTCGGCCAGCCAGGCTCGCAGCGTGTCGGCGGCCTTCTGGTAGCATTCCGGCGGGCCGGCGCTTTTGGGGGGAATGTGCGGCAGATCGACGGCCACGATGTTGCGGTCACTGCCGGCCAGCAGGCGGTCCTTGTCGGCCTGCTCCAGCACGTCGTACGGCGGGGCGATGCGTGTGCTGAGCCGGGGGCCGAGGCGGTCGAAGTCGTAGCGAATCGCGGGAAAGGGCTCTATCCGGGCCATAGGGTGAACCTCCGTTGAAGCGTCCAGAATTCGCAACCATAGCCGACGCGCCGGTGCGCGGCAAGGGGCGATGGGCCGCCGGGACGCGGCTATCGGGGCGGGCCAGGGCGCGGTTGCCGCTGGACGCTGACGGCCAGATCGGCGGGCGTGATGCGGACGATGACGGCGCCGTGGTCGGCGGTGCTGTAGCAGGCGCGGTCGGACAACAGACGCAGCAGCTCTTCGGATGTCCGGTCGCGGCGTTCGAACGACGAACGGATCACCACGCTCGGATTGACGGCCTGGATGAACGCGCCGGTGTTGGAGCAGACGGCGCCGTGGTGGGGAAGCAGCAGCACGTCCGCGCGGAGGTCCGCATGGTCCAGGAGCCATTGCTGTGCGGCGTATTCCACGTCGCCGGTCAGCAGGATCGATCGGCCGGCGTAACGCACACGCAGCACCAGCGACGAGTCGTTCGCGTCCACCGTGAACGGCGGCACGCACGGCGGCCACAGCACTTCAACGGTCACATCGTCGAATCGCATCGGCGGGTCGTCCGCACTGACGGTCGTCAGGCCGAGCTTTCGGCGGACCATCTCCGCCAGCAGAACTCCGCCGGGTGTTCCCGGCCGGCAGAACGACTCAAAACAAGGGGACACATGGACGCCGTGCACGGGAACCTGGTCTGCCACGCTGAGCAGCCCGTTGAAATGATCCAGGTTTGGGTGCGAGAGAAACACGCCGTCCACCGAGCGCGTTCTGCGGTGCCGCAGGCAGGGCACGATCACCGAGCGACCCGGATCGTAAGACCCGCCGGCGCCCACGTCGTAAAGCCAGGTCCGTCCGTTCGGAAGTTCCAGCACGCTGGAAGTGCCGCGGCCGACGGCCAGTACGGTCAGCGTCAGTGCGTCCCGGCGGCCGGCCGGCCAGAGCCAGACAACGAGACTCACCAACAGGGCCGTCGCCACCACGGCAAACGGAACGGCCTCGATTCGGTTCGATTTGGCCGGCGGCGGAAGGTCCGTCGGGCGCACGCGAGGCGCGGCGCCGTCCAGGGACACCTCGACGCCCGTGTGGACATCGGGCGAATGGACCCGATGATGCGGCGGCGGTTCACTTATGGAATCGGACTCGTCGGGGGCCTCTGGACGCGGGCAGACCAGATCCGTGATTTCGGCCTCTGCCAGCAGGCGCGGCGTGGCCGACGTCAGGGTGCGAAAGTGCGGCAGCACAGCCACGTCGGCCCGGACGTCGACCTGGTGGGCGAGCCACTCCTGCGCATCCTCATGAATATCACCGCAGAGCAGTACGGCCCGATCCCGATGGACGACGCGCAGCACGAGCGAGGCGTTCGCCACGCCCGGTACAAACGGCGGATTGGAGGGCGGCCAGAGGAAGTCCAGCCGCGTATCGCCAAGATCCACGCCGGGAGACTCCAAGGATACGACGTGCACCGGATATCCGCGCTGCTTGAGTCGCCGGACCCATTCGGTGCCGCTGTCATCGCGAGCGGCCTGCCGTTCCATCCACGGCGTGAGCCACACGCCGCCGACGTTCATAGCGTCCAGACAATCCGGCGCGAACTGCCGGGCATCGCGACGCGGATGCGAGACGATCAGCACGTTGACGTGTCGGATGCCCTTGCGGTGCAGCAGAGCCGTCAGAACGCCCAGGCCGCGGGGGTCGTAGGCCGGACCCGACGCATCAAAAAGCAGCACCGCACCTCCGGGCAGCTCGATGACGGCGATGCTGCCCGCGCCGACGGGCATGACGGTTATGGTGGTGACGTCCGACGGGACCATTCGCTCGGGAATGGATGTCCGGCGTTCCCACACGGCGTCGGCCGCTCGAAGGAGGCGCCCGTACCATGCGGGGCGGCGAGCGGCGATGACCCACAGGGCCAGCAGCGCGTAATAGCCGATCAGCACGGGAATCGGCGGCGCCGGCGCAACGAGGCTCGCGCCGGGCAGGCGGCTCAGGACGCCTACCCAGTGACTCAAGACCGTCGCCGGCCACTCCACCATTGGCGTCAGCGGTCCGGCCAGCCCGGGCAGCAGCAGCCCCAGCAATACCTTCAGGAATGACGCAACCATCACGACCAGAACAACCGGTCCCACCAGCAACGTGCTCAACCAGCCCCAGAGCGAGAGACGCTGAAAATACAACAGCGCCAGAGGCAGCCCGGCCAGCCATGCGGCCAGCGTGACGGCCAGTGCCTGCGACGCTCGATGGCCGGCTTGCCGTACGGCGATCCGCATCCGCGAAGGAGGCGGTTGCAGCAAGCGGTCCAGCGGGTCGGTCGGCGGCGGAAAAACGCGGTGCAAGAGGCTCATCAGAGCCCGATGCAGCGGACGGAACAGACAGATGAGGCCCAGCACGGCGACGAAAGAAAGCTGGAAGCCGGGATCAAACAGCGAAGCCGGCCGCCAGGCTAGAAGGATCACCGCGGCCAATGCCAGGGCGTTGACCGTTTGCCGGCGGCGATCGGAGAGAATCGCACCGCAGTAAGCGACGGTCATGACGGCGGCCCGGAGCACCGGTGGACGCGGTTCTACGAGAGCCGCGTAGGCCAGAGTCACGGCGATCACCAGCACGGCCGCAGACCGCAAACCCAGCCCGGCCAACCGCCCGAGCAGCCAGACGAATCCGCCCAACATGCACACGTGCATGCCGCTGACCGCCAGGAAGTGGGAACAGCCGCTGCGCAGGAATGCCTCGTTCAGATCACGATCGATATCGCCCCGACGACCCAGCACCAGGGCATCAAGCAGCGAAGATTCCCGACCCGGGTGATGAAGCATATCGCCCAGAAGCAGCCCGCGCACGTGAGTGCGCACGCCGGCCCACGCGGAATGCAGCCGGTCCGGCCGCCGATGCGCCCGCTCCCGCACGCATTGGTGCCGGCTGCACGACAGGCCGACCCACACCCCTTCGCGACGATCGCGCAGGGCCCAGTCGAACTGGCCTGGGTTGTCCGGCGGCCCGGGGCGGTAGAGCTGGCCGAACAATTCGACGCGCTGCCCGACCCGGATTTCGTGTACCGGTTCCTTGACCGTTACGCGCACCACTCCGCAAGCCGGCCAGAACCCCCGGAGTGTGTCGACGTCTTGCGCCTCGATGAAGAACGACGACCGCCACGACTCGGCCGTCCACCGTTCGAAGAGAGGCGCCGCCCGCTGGTAGTTGCGCGGCTCGGTCAGGACGGTGCCGCCAATGCGGGCGATGACTGGAGCCTCTTGCGTGAAATGGTAGATGTGATGCGCCGGCAACCGGCGGAACGACCGATGGTGTGTCAGCCCGCCCAGACTGCAAGCCAGCAACACACATACCACGTGCCAGCGTGCGGAACGCCTGAATCCGCGCACAGCCATCGCCAGGGCGGGCAGCAACGGCAGGCCATATACCCAGACGGGCAGGGCAAGCCAGGCATCCGCGGCAATCCCGATGGCAAGGCCGACGGCCGCGGGAATCAGGGGGGCTCGGGCGATCACGGGCGTGTCATACAACGGGATGGCGCGATCGTATCCCATAGCTGTCTTCGCCCTGTCCAGACTGCACGAGTTGAGCGGGCGGCGCAGTCCGGTGCTGTCAGTCACTTGCGGATGTCGTATACCGCGGATATGCGTGGTGCGTCAACGGACCTGGATGCTCAGATAAAGTGGCATTGCATGAGCCGGATCGCGGTTATCTTTGATCTCGACGGAACGATCACCCGTCCGTTCCTCGACTTCGACGCCATTCGCCGGGAGATGGGACTGCCCGACGGGCTGCCGATCCTGGAGGCGATGGGTGTGCTGGATGGCCATGCCAGGGCCGCGGCGGAGGCGGTCCTGGACCGACATGAGCAGGCGGCCGCCGAGCAGTCCACGACGCACGACGGGGCCCGCGAGGCCATCGAGCATCTGCGCGGCCGCGGCTGCCCGGTCGCGATCCTGACTCGCAACACGCGCAAGTGGACCACCTTTGTGCTGGCCAAACACGGCATCGTTGTGGATGCGATCCGCTGCCGGGAAGATGGGGCCGTCAAGCCGTCCCCGCTGCCGGTGTTGGAACTATGCCGGGGGTTACGAGCCGATCCTGATGCCAGTTGGATGATCGGCGACCATCGATTTGATCTGGAATCCGGTCGCGATGCCGGTTGCCGGACGATACTCATGCTGGGCGACCGGCAAGACACTCCGACGTGGGCCGACCTGGCCGATCATACGGTGCGGTCGTTCGCCGAGATTCCTCCGCTGATCCTGCCCGCCTGACGGGGCGAACGTCGTGTGACTATCCGCCTGAGGGTGCGACACACTCCCAGGACGCGGCGTCAGTCGGCTGGAGAACCACGCGACCCCGACGGTCGATGCGCGTCACGGACCGTCCGTTGACGAGGATCTCCAGTCGCGGCGGCGCCGCCGTCGGCAGCCCGTCCAGATCGATCTCCAGTCGGCGGACGGACTCGACATTCACATTCAATCGGCCGTCGGCGTGCAAGCGAGCGTCCACCGAGCCGGGGGCCTGTTGGTCAGCGGGCGTCATCGAGGTGATCCAGTACGCTCCCAACGGATCTCCCGGCGCTGCCACGAACGTTACGCGATCCGGTCTGTGCACCCGGGGGTGGGCGTTGAACCACTCCAGCATCCGCGGCAGGTTCGCTCCGATCAGTGCGCTTCGGTGGCCGAAACCGCTCTCCTCCCGATACTGGAACGAAATGCCCAGCTCCGACAGTCGAGCGGCCGGCCCGCGCGATTGAGAGACCGCAACCACCTCATCATCCGTATCGTGAATGATGAACGCTGCGAGGTGCCGGGCGTTGGGCAGCCGATCCGGCGGCGGGGCCAGGCCGGACAGGGGAGCAATGGCGGCGAACCGGTCCGGGTGCCGCAACCCCAGATGCCAGGTGCCCCAGCCGCCCATGGAATGGCCGGTGAGGTACACGCGATCCGCGTCGATGGGGCAGCGGCCCGCCACGTCGTCGATCACGTCGAGCACGTCCTGTTCGCCCGGGCCGTCATAGTAGCGATCGCCCCGGCCGTTGGGCGCGGCGACCAGATAGCCGTAACGGTCGGCCACTTCCTTGACGGGAGTAAGATCGAACCAGGCGTTGTGATCCACGCCCTTGCCGTGCAGGACGACCAGCAGGGGCAGCGGCCTGCCCTCCCGGGCCGCCCTGGGCACGAAGAACCGATACGGTTGCGCCGAGCCGTCCGCGCGGCTGACCACAGTCAGCGCATAATCGCCCGGCTTCATCCGCTCGTTCGACATGGAATTCTCCGCCGCACCGGTCCGCAGCAAACCGCAAAGAACCGCCAGGAGTATAGTCATTTTCAGCCTCCGTGGCCGGGGTCATGGCCAAGGATGCGGCACACCGCCTCCGCCAACCGCTCATACTCCCAAGGCTCGTTGTACACCTGGGCGGAGACACGAATCCAGAGCCGGCCGGCGAAATCCATCACCGGCACTTCGATGGCGAACCGCTGGAGCAGATCGTCGTGCAGTCTGTCGGCCAGGGCTTTCGAGGCGGGCCAGTGGCCGGGAACCGCCACCGTGGCCATGCTCGCACGCATCGATGCGGGGGCCGACGGCGCGACGCCCCACGCCTCTTCGAGCAGCCGCGCGGCCCAGCCGGCTAGGCGGTTGTTGTGGTCCCAGCGGTGGGTCCACGGAATGCGTCGCAGGAATGCAAGGGCCGCCGGGATGGCCAGCCAGGAACTCGGATCGCGCGTTCCGGTCCAGGCGAACTCGGCCTGGAAACCTTCCGGCCAGCCCCAGGAAATCACCAGCGGGTGCAGGTCCGCCTGCCGTTCGGGCGCGGCCCAGAGGAACGCGCATCCCTTGGGAGCGCAGAGCCACTTGTGGCAGTTTCCCGAGTAGTAGTCCGCCCCCAGGGCTTCCAGATCCAGCGGCAGCATTCCGGGCGCGTGCGCGCCGTCGATGAGCACGGGCACGCCGCGGGCATGACACCGCTCCACCAGCTCCGCCACGGGCAGAACGAGGGCCGAGCATGACGTCACATGGTCCAGCACGACCAGTCGCGTCCGCGGGGACAGGGCCGCGTCGACGGCCAGGACGACCTGCCGCTCGCTCTCGATGGGAAACGGAATCACTGCTTCCACCGGCCGGGTGCCGCAGCGTTGCGCGGTGAATCGGACGGCCTTGTTGACGGCGCCGTATCCGTGGCTGGTGAAGACGATCTCATCGTCGGCGTTCCAGGCCAGCGAGCGGAGCACGGTGTTGACTCCCGCCGTCGCGTTTTCGACGAAAACCAGGTCCGCGCCGTTGGCGCCGATGGACGCCGCCAGTTCGTCCGCCGCATCGCGAAGCGCGCCGGGAAGCGTTTGGGCCAGGAACCGGAGCGGCTGACGTTCCATGCGAAGCTGCCATTCGCGCTGGGCTGCCAGCACGTCACGCGGCGTGGCCCCGAAGGAACCGTGATTGAGGAAGATGCAGTCCGGATCGAGCCACCAGTGCCGCCGGGCGGCTCGGCCGAACTCGTCCGGTGTGCCGGTGACGAACGACCAGTCTGCCGTGACTGCCGGGAACGAGTCCATGAGCAAACAACTCCCTGCGCCAACTGACGCCGGCGGGCAGCGCTCCGAACCGGCATCGTCGGAATCCTACAAGTCTTCCGGATCGTCCGTCAAAGGGCAGAGCGGGTTCTGGACAGGCGCGGAGCGGACGTTCTTCCGATCGGCTGGGCACAGGCCGCCGTGAGTGGCGTTGGCCGGCGCGGGGACGGACGCCCGGTCAGCGTGCCTCGGCCGCGACGAACGCCCGGTTGTCCGGGTGTTTGCCGAGTGCTTCGAGCAGGGCCTGCATGGCGTTGATGGGGGAGCGCGTCGCGAAGGTGCGCCGGATGCGATAGGACAGTTCCAGCGCATCCCGGGTCAACAATCGCTCTTCTTTGCGTGTGCCGGAGAGGTTCAGGTCTATGGCCGGCCAGAGGCGCTGGTTGGCCATCTCGCGGGAGAGCATGATTTCCATGTTCCCCGTGCCTTTGAACTCGTTGAAGATCACTTCGTCCATGCGGCTGCCCGTATCGATCAGCGCGGAGGCGATGATCGTGAGTGAGCCTCCGTTTTCCACGTTCCGCGCGGCCCCGAAGATCGCCTTGGGTTCCTCCAGCGCGCGAATGTCCAGCCCGCCGGACATGATCCGCCCGCTGTTGCGGATGGCCGCGTTGAACGCCCGCCCCAGCCGCGTCAACGAATCGAGAAGAATGAACACGTCTTCGCCGCATTCCACCTGTCGCTTGGCCTTCTCGATCATGAGCCGGGCGATTCGCACGTGGCTGGCCACGTCCAGGTCGTTCGAGCTGGCCACCACCTCGCCGCGAACGGTGCGGCGCATCTCCGTCACCTCTTCCGGCCGCTCGTCGATCAGCAGCACCATCATGTAGACGTCCGGGTGATTCGCGGCCACGCCGGCCGCCATCTGCTGCAACAGCACGGTCTTGCCCGTGCGGGGCGGGGCGCAGATGAGGCCGCGCTGGCCGAAGCCGATCGGCGTCATCAGATCGACCACGCGCATGGACGGCGAGCCGCCGGGGATCTCGAACCGCACAGAGCGATCCGGATCGATGGCGACCAGATCCGCAAACGGCGTCCGCTCGACGAAGGCGTCCGGCGTCCGCCCGTTGATCAAGGTGACCGTCGTCAATTCCTTGGTGCGCGACTTTTTGGACCTCCGACCGGAACCAATGAGCGTCTCGCCGGCGATCAGGCGATACCGCTTGACCAGCTCGGGCGACACGCGCGGATCGGAAGGATGGATTGCGTAGTTCCGTTGGGCGGACCGCAGGAAGCCGCCGCCCTTGCTGTCGGGCTCGAACGTGCCCAGGATCTGGTCCTGACTTGTCGACACGGAGTCTGCCATGTTCTTCGCTCTCTCGTTTTGAAGAGGACGCCTTCCCAGACTGGAATCCGCAGCCGGCTCCCGGTCCGAGACCCCGCCAAATTGTGCAGGAATCGCGGGTTAACCCCGAAGGGCAGGACTGGCAACGGGACGCCCGACCCGCGGCGGCGCATCCTCACCCATCCTAGCGACCCCGTCCGCCAACGCAAGAGCCGCCTTTCCCCCCTTGTCACGGGCCCACGCTTAACCTAGAGTGTCGCGAATCCGCCTGCCCGGGTCAATGGGACCGGGCCGCCGGCCCCAGAAGCACAGGAAGGAGGTTGCGTGTCTGAGCACTTTGCCGACCAGTTGATTGCCGCGATCCGCGCGAAAAAAGCCCCGGTTTGCATCGGGATCGACCCTGTCTACGACCGCCTGCCCGCCGACATTGCCGAACGCCAATCCATGAACGACGCCCGCGACTCCACGTCCGCCATCGACGGAATTCTGGAGTTCTGCCGACGGGTCATCCGGATCGTGGCGCCGCTGGTTCCGGCCGTGAAGATCAACTCCGCCTTCTTTGAGCGGTACTACTGGGACGGGGTGGAAGCCTACTACGACTTAGTGCAGGAGGCCGATGCGCACAACCTTACCGTCATCGGGGACGTGAAGCGCGCGGATATCGGACACTCCAGCACCGCCTACGCCCAGGCCCACCTGGAGAATCCGACGTTCGCGAACCTCCAGGATATTGTGGCGCCGGACGCGGTTACGGTGAATCCCTATTTCGGTTTCGATGCCGTTCGCCCCTTCGTCGACATCTGCAAGGCCGATCGGAGCAAGGGTATGTTCGCACTGGTGCGGACCAGCAACGAGACCTCCGCGGACGTCCAGGGTCTGCGTATCGAAAGCGGACAGACGGTGGCCGAACGAGTTGCCTCGCTGGTGAACGAATGGGCCGGCGATGACGGGCTGACGGGCGAGAGCGGCTATAGTTGCATCGGCGCGGTGGTCGCACCGCACGATCGCGAAGAGACGATCCGGTTGCGCGAACTGATGCCGCGCAGCCTGTTTCTGGTGCCCGGCTGGGGAGCCCAGGGTCGCGGGGCGGCGGACATCGCGCCTTGCTTCCGATCGGACGGGACCGGCGCCATCATCAACGCTTCGCGCAGCGTCCTGTACGCCTACGAGGACATGAAGTACATCGAGCGGTTCACGTCCGAATGGGACAAATGCGTCGAACAGGCCTGCAAGGATTTCATCCGGGACGTGGCGGCCGTGGCCGGGTTGTGAATCGGCGAGCATACCTGTCGTTTCCCGGCGGCCGGTTCCGGCCCCACGGGCGGCATAAGGGACAGCCGGCGGCCGCGTCCTGTTCGGAATCTCACACAGGGGAGGAACCCATGCGCTCCACGATCGTGCGGTTTTTCGGATGCATCGGGCTCTGTCTGGCTCTTCTGGCCGGGTGCGCGGCGCCGCGGCCGACGCCCCTTCGCGTGCTGAGCTACAACATCCACCATGGCGAAGGAATGGACGGCCGCGTGGACCTCACGCGGATCGCGGAAGTGATCCGGCAGTGCGAAGCCGACCTGGTCGCCCTCCAGGAGGTGGATCGCGGCGTCAGGCGGACGGATCGCGTGGACCAGCCGGCCCGGCTGGCGGAGCTGACGGGCATGAACGTGGTGTTTGAACGCAACATCGAGCACGAGGGCGGCGACTACGGCAACGCGGTGCTCAGCCGGATGCCGGTGGAACGGTATCAGAACCACTTCCTGCCTCAATGCCGTCCCGGAGAGCTGCGGGGATTGCTGGAAGTGCAGGTGACGCTGGATGACCAGCCCCTGGTCTTCTACGCGACGCATTTCGATTACCGCCCGAGCGACGAGGAGCGGATGGCCTCCGTGGCCATGCTGAAAGAAAAGATGGAACCGCACGCCCGGCAGCCGGTCATCGTGGCTGGCGATTTGAACGATACCCCGGACAGCCGGGTGCTGGAGTCGGCCAGAGCCTTCCTGGTCGACACGTGTCACCAGGATGCGGACGCCGTGCTGACCTGGCCGGCCGACGCGCCGAGCCAGCGGATCGACTATATTCTGTCGAACGGCCATCCGTCCCTGCGCTGCGTGGAGTTCCGCGTTCTGCCGGAAACCGTCGCCTCCGACCATCGTCCGATCCTGGCGGTGTTCGAGGTCACGCGCCGACCGTAGCTCGCACGGGCCGATGGCCGTGCCGGCTGCCTGCCACAGAGGCCGCGCCCTGCGGATCCGGTTTCTCGAGCTTGGCGGCGGGTGTCGCGGGGGCCCGCCTCCCTCGATGCGGCGTCGCGTATCGTGAATTCCAAACAGAGGTGCCTATCCGGCTTTGCTGACCCGGACGATCTCATCCACCGTAGTCAGGTGCGAACAGACCTTGTTCCAGCCGTCTTCGCGCAGCATTCTCATCCCGTATTTCTGACGGGCGAGGCTGCGAATGTCGGTGGCCGTGCCGCGGTTGACGATCAGGTTGCGGATTTCGTCGTTCATGACCAGCAGTTCGAAGATGCCCATGCGGCCCTTGTATCCGGTGTGGCGGCATTCGCGGCATCCGGTGCCGCGGCACAGGGTCTGGCCGGGCTCGATCTGGAAATCCGTCGGCAGCGATCCCGGCTCCGGCTGGTATTCCTGGGCGCAGTTTTTGCAGACCTTGCGGACCAGTCGCTGGGCGAGCACGCCCTCGATGGAGCTGCTGACCAGGAAGGGTTCCACGCCCATGTCGAGCAGGCGTGTGTTTGCGGTGGGCGCGTCGTTCGTGTGGAGCGTGCTGAAGACCAGGTGTCCGGTGAGTGACGCGTTGACCGCCACTTCCGCCGTTTCCAGGTCGCGGATTTCGCCCACGAGAATCACGTCCGGGTCGTGCCGCAGGAAGGCGCGCAGTCCGTGCGCGAAGGTTAGGCCGATCTTTCGCTGCACTCCGATCTGCTGAATGCCGTCGATGTAGTACTCGACAGGATCCTCCACGGTGAGGATCTTGATGTCGTCGCTTTTGATGCTGTTGAGGGCCGCGTAGAGCGTGGTGGTCTTGCCCGACCCGGTGGGGCCGGTCACCAGGACGATGCCGTGCGGCTGCCGGATGATGCGAGAGAAATCGTCGTACGCCTGGTCGATCATCCCCAGGTCGTTCAGAGAGAGCAGGACGGTGGCCTTGTCCAGAATACGCATCACCACCGCTTCGCCGAACATGGCCGGGATGATGCTCACGCGCAGGTCGATGTCGCGGTTGCCCGTCTTGATCTTGAAACCGCCGTCCTGGGGCAGTCGTCGCTCGGCGATGTTGAGGTTCGAGAGAATTTTGATGCGCGAGACGATCGCATTCTGGAACCGGCGGACCTCGGGCGGCACGTTCGTCGTATGCAGCACGCCGTCGATTCGGTAGCGGATTTTCAGGCTTTGTTCGTACGGCTCGATATGCACGTCGCTCGCCCGATCGCGGATGGCCTCCACCAGGATCTCGTTGACCAGCTTGACCACCGTGGCTTCCTGGGCGGCCTCGATGGCGTCGGCGTCCGTCTCGTCGATCTCCGAGACGATTTCGACCTGATCGTCGCCGATCAGTTCCTCGATGGTGTGCCCGGCCACGCCGAAGAACTGCTTGATGATCCGGGAGATATCGGCCGAGGGCGCCAGGACGGGCTCAATCCGGCAGCCCGTGATCATGCGAAGCTCGTCGAAGGCGTACAGGTCAAACGCGTTGGCGGTCGCCACACGAATAGCGCCGTTCACCCTGTCGATCGGCACCAGTTGGTAGCGGTGGACGATCTTCGACGGGATGGTCTTGAGAAGCGCTTTGTCGATGATGGACTCGTTCAGGTCCATCACAGGGATGTGCAGTTGGTCCCCGATAACCAACAGCACCTCACGATCCGTGACGAACCCCATGTCGACCAGAAGCTACTCGATCCTATCGGCCGGGTTCTTCCGGGCGGCCAGGGCGGAGTCCAGTTGCTCTTGCGTGATCAGCTTGCGCTTGATGAGTGTCGGACCGATTCCCACGATTCTGGCTTCCTGACTCTGCCGCCGCTGTCGGCCGCGGCAAGACCTCGCGACGCGGGCGCACCGGACCTCGCCCGGCGCTTATTCTATACAACGGCTGGATGGGCGGGCGCAGTACATCCGCTATCCGCTCATACCCTGTTTTGTTCCCGAGGATGCGGTTCTGACAGAAATTTCTTGTAACAGACTGAATAAACGGAGGTTAGGGGTGATTCTTGCCCCTCAGTCGCTGGGCAGACCCGCCAGGTTCTCGTTGCTTCCGACCAGAACCAGCACGTCGCCCGGTTCGATTCGCGTGTTGGCGCTCGGTGCATACACGACGCTTCTGCGTGCGGAGTCGGCGTTCCCGGAAGCACGCTGAACGGCCACCAGATTTACGCCGTATTTTGCGCGTAACTGAAGTTCGGCAGGGGACTTACCGTGAAACGTCGCCGGCGCGACGGTGTGAATGAGGCTGTGACCCTCGCTCAGTTCCACGTACTGCCGCAGATTCGGGAGCATCAGCCGGTGGGCCCAGCGCGCCGCCGCCTCCGATTCCGGATTGATGATGGCGTCCGCCCCGATTTTCTGCAGGATGCGAGCCTGGACGAGCGTTTCGGCCCGGGCGTAGATCACGGGCACGCCCAGTTCCTTCAGCAACGCCACGGTCAGGGCGGACGACTCGAAATCCTCGCCGATGGCCACGATGGCCGCGTCCACCTTGGGAATCCCCTGGGCCCGAAGGGCATCGTCGCTGGTGCTGTCGAGGCGGACCGCCAGGGTGACTTCGTCACGGAGTTCTTCGACCAGCCTGGGGTTACGATCCACCGCGATCACTTCGGCCCCGCCGCGGGTCAGCGAGATTGCCAGCCGGCTGCCAAACCGGCCCAGCCCGATCACGGCAAACCTTGGAATGCCAGACGCCACGTTGAGCTCCTGTCTGCGAACGGGGCGATCAGGAGATGATCACCGACTCCTGGGGATAGTCATACGGCGCCGCGATTGACCGGCCGGCCAGTGCCATCATCAGCGTGAGCGGACCGAGCCGACCCACGAACATCGCCGCCATGATGACGATCCGGCCCCCGTATGTCAATCGCGGCGTCAGCCCGGTGGACAGGCCGACAGTGCCACACGCCGACACCGATTCAAACAGAATCTCCTGCGTGGATTCCGCCCGTTCGGTCACGCACAGGGCAAGGACAATGATCGCGACCACCAGGCCCATCATGACCACCACCACGCCCGCGCGGCGGACGGTCTGTTCCGGCAGCGTTCGCCCCCAGACTTCCACGTGCCGTCGTCCTCGCAGCGTGCTGTAGACGGCCAGCAGAAGGACCGCGACGGCGACGGTCTTGACGCCGCCGGCCGTGGAGGCCGGTGACCCGCCGACGAACATCAGCATGCACAGAAGAAAGTGGCTGCCCGTCGACATCGCATTCACGTCCAGGGCGGCCGTGTTGAATCCGGCCGTGCGGGCGGCGACGGACTGGAACAGCGCCGCCAGCGCCCGATCCGGGAGGTTCATGTCCGGCATGACGGCTGTGACTTGGGCGGCCACGGGCGCAACGGGCTTCTGGCTGGGCCGCCGCCAGTCGCGGGTTTCCAGTAGAAACAGGCCCAGGGCCCCGACGACGATCAGGAACGCCGATGTGGTCAGGGCGATTCGCGTGTGCAGACTGAAATGGGGGACCCGCCGGGGGGTGCGCGGTCGCGGAATGCCCGGTACGGCGTTGGCGTCCGGCGCGGGTCGCCGCAGCCGCGCGGCCATTCGGGCGGTCAGGTCATACAGCACGGGAAAACCCAGCCCGCCCAGCACGATCAGCGGCATGATGCTGACATACACGCCCCAGGCCCCTCGGTAGGGAACCAGGTTCCGCGCATCCAGCCCGAAGCCGGCGTTGCAGAACGCGCTGATCGCGTGAAACACGCTGTAGAAGATGCGCTCGCGGCACGGTCCGACGGACGCAGGCCACATGGGATACAGCAGCGCGGCGCCGATCGCCTCGCAGACCCCCGTGGCCACGATCACGAACCACATCATCCGCGAAACCTGTCCGAGCACCTGGTGACTCATCACGTCCTGGAGGATCAGCGAATCGCGCAGGGACAGCCGCCGGCCGGCTATCACCCCGAACAGGCTGCCGAACACCATGATGCCCAGTCCGCCGAGCTGAATGAGCGCGAGGATCACGACCTGTCCGAAGCGGGTGAAATCCCGGCCGGTGTCATAAACCGTCAGCCCGGTGACGCATGTGGCGCTGGTGGCGGTGAAGAAGCAGTTCACGAACCGCTTGGCCAGGTAGTGCCCTTCTTCGTGGCGGTGTTCCACGCTCATCGCCCGTGGCAGGTTCAGCAGGCCGCCTCCGATCAGAATGGCCGCCCCAAACGAGGCGACCATGAGCCGGGCCGGCCGCAGCCGCGCGCGGGGGTCGCTGATTCGCCGTCCCGCCGCGCCGATCCCCAGGCGTGAAACGTTCAGCACTCCCACGACCAGGACATAGGCCACCAGGGCCTTGAGGACCGTGAGGTGGCCTTCGGCGAACCTTGTCAGCAGCAGCGCCGCCCCCGAGAGGATCACCACGGCATCCAGCCAGGTTTCCTTCAGAAACCGCCCGATCCGGCCGGCGGTCACAAGGCTGACGATGAAGTGTGCGACAAACAGCACAACGGCGAGCGTCTGCAGAGTTCGCGGCAGAACAACCGCAACGATGCGCGGCAGTTGACCTTCGTAGAACCCGTATTCCAGCGCCAGCGAGAACAGGGCGCCGAACGCCGACACCTGCGCGGCGATGAATACCCGCCTCCGGAGGCAACCGCGATGATCTGATCCGGCACGATGGGGCATGGGGCACATCCGCCACGGGGCCTGCGGCCGTCAGGCCACGTCAATCAGCGGCATGACCTGTTCAAACCGGGTTCGCAGCATGTCGCGCAACACGCAGTGGTCCGGCGCGCCGAGACGCGGATCCTGCGCGAGGATCGCGGCCGCATCGTCCCGGGCGGCCTGCAGAAGGTCCAGGTCCGACAGCAGGTCCGCCACTTTGAACACGGGCATTCCGTGCTGCCGCGTTCCGAGCACCTCACCCGGGCCGCGAAGCCGAAGGTCCTCCTCGGCGATGCGAAACCCGTCGCGCGTATGGCAGAGCACCCGCAGCCGCGCCAGCGACTCCTCATTGTCCGTGTCGGAGCACAGAAAGCAATACGAGGGGCGCGTGCCGCGTCCGATCCGTCCGCGAAGCTGATGCAACTGGCTCAATCCGTACCGCTCGGCATGTTCAATGACCATGACGGTGGCGTTCGGCACGTCGATGCCGACTTCCACCACGGTGGTGGCCACCAGCACGTCCAGCGCCGCGGCCCGGAATTGTTCCATGACCGCCTCCTTTTCCGACGCGCGCATCTGACCGTGCAGCAGTCCCAATCGGCAGCCCGCCAGCGCCTGGCGCGCCAGGTGCTCCATCTGCTCCGACGCCGCCTTCAGGGGCAGCTTGTCCGACGCCTCCACCAGCGGATATACGAGGAACGCCTGCTCGCCCTCCCGCACGCGCTGCCGCACGAACGACCACGCCTGGTCGATCTGGCCCGGCCCCAGCAGCCGCGTCTCCACCGTCGGCCGACCCGGCGGCAGATCGTCGATCGTGGATACGTTCAGATCGCCGAAGAAGGTCATCGCCAGGGTGCGGGGGATGGGCGTGGCCGTCAACACGAGGTAATGAGGCGACCGGCCCTTGGCCCGCAGGCGCCCCCGCTGCTCCACGCCGAATCGATGCTGCTCGTCGATGATCACCAGTCCCAGCGAGGCAAACTGCACTCCCTCCTCCAGCAGGGCGTGCGTGCCGATGATCAGGTCCAGGTCGCGGCTGGACGCCTGCGCGCAGATGTCGTCGCGGTGTCGCTTCGAGACGCTCCCCGTCAGCAGGGCCAGCCGGACCCGGCTGCCCGCCAGATAGCGGCTTACTTTGGCGTAGTGCTGCTCGGCCAGGATTTCCGTGGGGGCCAGCAGTGCGACCTGATGGCGCGCGGCGATCGTTCCCAGGGCCGCGTACACCGCCACCGCTGTCTTGCCCGCCCCCACGTCTGCCTGGAGCAGCCGGTTCATCGGCCGGGGCCGAGCCAGATCCGCGGCAATCTCCTCCACGGCCCGATTCTGTCCCGACGTCAGCGCGAAGGGCAGCCGCGCGCGAATCCGCTCATGCACGGCCGGCGTGATCACGATCGGCGCGGCGGTGGATGCCGTGGCCGCCTGGTGTCGCTGAAGCTGAACGGCCAATTGCATCAACAACAGTTCGTCGTAGGCGAGTCGCCGCCGGGCCACGTCCACGTCCTCCTGACGCGTCGGATGGTGGTATCGTTCCACCGCCGTTCGACGCGGAGGCAGCGCGCGGAGCGAACGCAGCGGTTCCGGCACCGATTCCCGAATCAGCCCGGCCACCTCCGCCAGCGCGGTGCGGATGATCCGGGCGATCTGCCGGGAGGGAAGCCTGCCCGTGGCCGGATAAACCGGCTCGAACCGATCCGCGTCGTGCTCCAGCGGATCTTCATTCTCATGGAACAGGACGAACCGCGGGTTCTTGAACTGGGCGTATTGGCGGCCGACGTCCACCGTGCCGGTCAGGCGAATGGCCTGCCCCACGCGGATGCGGTCCGCCAGGTAGGCGGCGTTGAACCAGATGACGCGGGCCCGCCCGGTGGCGTCCTCGACGCGTGCGGTTACCGTTCGATGGCCGGGCGAACCGCCAAGGCGAACGTCAGTGACATCCCCCACGATGGTGGCCGTCTCGCCCAGGGTCAGCGTTCCGATGGGCTGCGACTTGGGGGCCAGTTGGTATCGGAACGGGAAGTGCTCGATGAGTTCTCCCACGGTTCGAACGCCGAGCGTGGCCAGCTCGGCAGCGCGGGCGGGCCCCACGCCTCGGACGAATTGCACGGGAGTTGCCAGATCAAGCACGCCCATGCCCCGCATTGTGCCTGCCGGCAGGCTTCTGGCAAACCAGGAAAACGCGAAGTGGCCCGCGCCGGCGGAACGTCCGCCGGCACGAGCCACTCGATGCCGCAGTGTGCAATTGATGCGGAGGCGGCTATGGGATCACCAGTTCGGTTCCCGGTTTCAGCTTGTCCTTGTTGGGAATCTTGTCCAAGTTTGCTTCGTGGATCAGCTTCCACTTCGACTGGTCCCCATCGTAGTAGTCGCGAGCCAGCTTGTAGAGGGTATCGCCCTTCTGGACGACGTGGGTTCGGGGGGCCGGCACCGCTGGCGGCGGCGGAGCGCCGCTGTCATCGATCTCCAGTAGAGGCTCACTGTAAATGGTGGTGTCCTGCTGGGGCTCTTGCTTGGCCTTGGGCTCCTCACAACCGACCAGCAGGGCCAGCCCGAGTGCGGCTGTCAGGAATGCTACGCTCAATCGCATGGATGTATCTCCCTGTGTTGTGTTGGACATGCAAAAACGGTTGACCGCTGACCGGAAGCGTACCGACCGATCAGGCGACATTCAACAAAAACTTCGTTCAAACGGTGAGTTACGGAATCATGCCCGGTGTCGAAAGGGGCGTGCTCTGGTTCGCAACGCCCGAATGGTTGACCGCGCCGTAACACACCCTCTCGGCCTGGAATCCGCCCACAAGATCGGTCCCAGCCCGATCGTTGTACGTGATCGGCAGTATCCTACTGTTTTCATCAGTGAAAAATGCCATCACGACTGCAGGCGCCTCGGTCAGCCGCGCATCGACTATTCGGCCAGCCCTCGGAACGGGCTGGAGTGACGAGGCTCCATTAACCATCTATGGTGACTAAGGTTAGGATAGATTCCGAGTTCAGGGAGGTGAGACCACATTCACCGGTGTTCGCCGCAGATAGGCTCGGATGTTCTCGACCACGGTGGCCATCAGTCGTCGACGGGCCGACTGCGTGGCCCAAGCGATGTGGGGACTGACCACGCAGTGTTTCGCCCGCAGCAGCGGGTTGTCCGGTTCGGGAGGTTCGGTGGACAGTACGTCGAGTCCGGCCCCCGCCAGACGCCCGTGGTTCAGGGCGTCGGCCAGGGCTGTTTCGTCAATCAAAGGTCCCCGGCTGGTGTTGATCAGGATGGCGGATGGTTTCATCCGGGCCAGGCGTTCGGCATTCACCAGGCCTTGCGTCTGCGGCGTCAGTGGGCAGTGCAGGCTTACCACGTCGCTCTCGCGAAACACCGTGTCCAGATCCGCCAGGCGGACCGGGCCGGGCGAATCGATGGCCGTGGGATCATACGCCAGGATGTCCATACCGAATGCCCGACCGAGGTCGGCCGTGGCCCGACCGATCCGTCCGTACCCCACGATGCCCAGGACGCGGCCTTCCAGTTCGACGAGGGGCCAATCCCAGTAGCAGAAGTCCGCCGACTCGCTCCAGCGGCCCTCGCGCACGCCCTGACTGTGTTCCTGCACGTGGTGGCAGAAGTTCAGCAGGTGCGCGAAGACAAGCTGGGCCACCGACCGCGTGCTGTAGGTCGGCACGTTCGTGACCGTGATACCGCGGTTGGCGGCCGCCGCCACGTCCACGATGTTGTAGCCCGTGGCCAGCACACCGATGTATTGCAGCCGGTCGAGCGAGGCGATCGTCGACGCGGACAGCACGGTCTTGTTGGTCAGCACAATCTCCGCTTCCCGGGCTCGAGGGAGGACCTGGTCGGCGGGCGTGCGGTCATGGACCTGCAGGTCGCCCAGCGCCGCCAGAGCGTCCCAGCTCAAGTCGCCCGGGTTCAGGGTATATCCGTCCAGTACGACAATCCTCATCGGTTCTGTCTCCCGCAAAGGCTCAGAGTGTGGCCCACGTGCGTGCGGGATGCAACCCTGCGGTCGCCGGCGGGGCCGTGTGCTCGCGCGTGATGGACGCTTCCGCGGGCGGTTGCTAGACTTCGCGCCGGCATTGGGTGAATCAGGTGATCGGGAATGCAGCGGGGATGCGGCGGTCGGCATGGCGAAGAGGTCCAATACCCGACCCGACTGGCTGCAGGCGGGGGAACACCTTTCCCACTGCACCGGATGTGGCTACCTGCTGCGCGGGTTGCCTCAGACCGGTCGGTGTCCGGAATGCGGTCTGCCGTTCGACAGGAGATGGTGCTTATGGCGGGACGGGCGACAGCTCGTGATGAGCCGATCCGGCGTGCTTCCGCTTCGGTGTGTGAAATGCGGCGAGGAGGTGAGCGAACTGGAAGACGTGCGTCTCGTGTGGAAGCACCCGGCAATCTTCCTGATACTTCTGGTCGCCTGCTTGTCTTTTTCGTGTGGCCTGGTGGTGTACATTGTGGTTTCGATGGTCACGCTCAAGACGGCCACGATTCGCATAGGGCTCTGCGCCCGTCATCGACGCCAGCGTCGAAACGCGTCAATCGTGATGGGCCTTGTGCTTGGCCTGGCGGCTGTACTGGGAGTTCTGGGGATCGTATTCGGACAAGCTCTTCTGGGGGTGTCGATGTCGTTGTCGATTTTTCTGGCGGTCGGCATCTGGCTGTACTGGGGACGACCCGTGCGAGCCACGCGCATCGGCGAGGATTTCATTCGTCTGAGCGGCGTGTGCGAAGCGGTGCTGGCCGATTTGCCGCAGTTCCGGAGCCCGGGCATTGTGCCGCCGGCCGGCCGGTCGATTCCGTACGCCGCGGTCCCGCCCGATCACGACACGGGCGCCTCGCCGCAGAGTTGACGAAGACATGAATCTTCTGTCTCCCACAGAGTGTCCGTTTCTCACGGTGGACCAACCCGGTATCGGCGGGGTGATCAAGCGGTACAACGAGGATTTTGAGGTTGAAGAGATTCCCCTCTACGAACCGTGCGGAGAAGGCACGCACGTATACTTCGGCATCGAGAAGAACGGCCTGTCCACCCCCCAGGCCGTGCAGATGATCGCCCGCGCTCTTCGCCGCGACCCTCGCGAGATCGGCTATGCCGGGATGAAAGACGCTCACGCCGTCGCCCGGCAGACCTTCAGCCTGGAGCATGTGGAGGAGGACGCGGTACAGCGTCTTTGCTGGCCCGGGTTGCGCGTGCTCTGGACTCGGCGGCACACGAACAAGCTCAAAGTCGGCCATTTGCGGGGCAACCGCTTCGTGATCAAGGTGCGCGACACGGCGCGTGATGCGCTGTCGCGCGTGGCGGCGACTCTGGACACTCTTGGGCGCCGCGGCGTACCGAACTATTTCGGCGAACAGCGTTTCGGTCGTCGCGGCGACAACGCGGCGGTGGGGCTGGCCGTTCTGCGGGGCGATTTCGACCAGGCCGTTGCCCTGGTCTGTGGACGACCCGGCCCGACGGACACCGGCGAGGTTCGCATCGCGCGCGGACACTTCGATCGGGGAGACTTCGCGGCGGCGCTGGAGGCATGGCCGCGCGCGTCCCACGAGCAGCGTCGCCTTTGTGCGGCCATGCAGAAATCCCGCGGCGACGCCCGCAAAGCCTGGCGGGCGATCGATCGCAAGCTCGCCCTGCTGTACGTTTCCGCGCTGCAAAGCGCTTTTTTCAACCGCGTGCTGGCCGAGCGGGTTACGACCATCGATCGGCTCGTGAACGGCGACGTGGCGTGGAAACACGCAAACGGGGCCTCGTTCCTGGTGGAAGACGCCGCCGCCGAGCAACCGCGCTGCGACGCGTTTGAGATTTCTCCCTCCGGGCCGTTGTTCGGCCGGAAGATGAAAGCTGCACAGAGCGAACCCGGCCAATCGGAGGCGCGAGTGCTGGCGGAAGCCGGGCTGACTCTGGAACGGCTGGCCGAGCACCGGCACGTGCAGGGCGCCCGCCGTCCGCTGCGCTTTCGGGCGAGAGACTGCGAGGTGGACACGGGGATGGACGACCGGGGTCCCTATGTTTGCATCTCGTTTGCCCTGGATTCCGGCTGTTACGCGACGACCGTGCTCCGCGAAATCTGCAAGACACCGGAGACGAACGTCGGGTTCTGACCGGTCCGGCTCCACGGCCCGGGTGATGCGGTCAGTCCGCGAAGCGGTGCAGGCCGGCGTTGCGGGCGGTCGCGAACGCCTGTTCCATCTCATCCGGGCGTACCGGGCGATTGATTTCGGAAAACCCCGCACCTTTTTCGGCCCGGATCAGGTGGCCGCCGACGCGATGCGCGGGGCGATACTGCGCCATCAGATTCACAAACGTGTCCGGCGAGAGCTCGCTCGCCAGCCAGTGAAGGATCTCGGCCGACTCGCCTTGCAACCCGGGCATGACCAGGTGGCGCACGAGCAGTCCGCGCCGGGCGATGCCGCGGGCGTCGATCCGCAGATCGCCCACCTGGCGGTGCATCTCCCGCAGGGCGGCCCGCGCACGCGCGGGGTAATCTTCGGCCTGGCAATAGCGGGCGGCCGACGCGGGCGTCCAGAACTTGAAATCCGGCATGTAGATGTCGATCACGCCGTCCAGTTGCGCCAGCGTTTCCACGGAATCGTAGGCGTTGGAGTTGTACACCAGCGGGACCCGCAGTCCGCGGGGCACCGCCGCGGCCACCGCCTCGAGAATCTGCGGCACCACGTGAGACGGTGAGACGAAGTTGATGTTGTGGCATCCGGCGTTCTGAAGCCCGAGCATCCGTTCGGCGATGCTCCGGGCGTCCAGGGCCTGGCCGGCCGTCTGCTGGCTGATGTCCGCATTCTGGCAGAAGACGCAGGCCAGATTGCATCGGCCGAAAAAGATCGTTCCGGATCCGTTCGTTCCGACCAGGCAGCTCTCCTCTCCAAAATGGGCGAAGGCGGAGGCGACGCGGGCCAGCCGTCCGGTTTGGCAGACACCCTCGGCTCCGTGCGTGCGGTCCACTCCGCAGTCGCGCGGACAGGCCCGGCAGCACGCCAGGTGGGCCACGGCCTGCGCCGCCCGGCGAACCAGGTCCGCGGCGATGTGCGGCCGAAGATAGGACGGTCGGTCGAGCCGGGCGTCCACTCGATCATCCGGTGTTGCGTTCACGCGGGCAGTATACCATGCGGCGGAGCATCCGGCGGACCGGGCCGCGGGTTCTCCCGGGGGGAACGGCGAGCGGTTCGGCGCCCGGCTTGCGGAGCGGCCGTGTTGATCGCATGATGCCGTCGTGTCACAGGGAGCCGCTTGCATGGATGACACCGACCCATCCCGAACGCTTCGATTGGCCGTGCTGCTGTCCGGCGGCGGCCGATCGCTCCAGTATCTCCACGAGGCGGCGGTGTCCCACGCGATCCCGGCGCGGATTGTTCAGGTGGTGTCCTCGCGCCCGGATGCATTCGGCGTGGAGCGGGCCAGAACCCTCGGATACGAACCCGCCATCGTCCCGCGGAAGGGCACGACCCAGGCGGAGTTCGATCGTCGCGTAACAGAGACCCTGATCCGGGCCAATGCGGACCTTGTGTGCATGGCCGGCTTTCTTGCTTTCTGGCGTGTGCCCGCCGCGTTCGAGAACCGGGTGATGAACATCCATCCGGCGCTGCTGCCTGAGTTCGGGGGCAAGGGATTTCACGGGCACCGGGTTCACGAGGCCGTGCTTGCGGCGGGACGCTCGGTCAGCGGATGTACCGTGCATTTTGCCGACAATGAATACGACCACGGCCCGATCATCCTGCAACGACGGGTGCCGGTAGCGCCGGACGACACCGCCGAAACCCTGGCCGATCGCGTTTTTGCGGCGGAAAAAGAGGCCTATCCGGAGGCGATCCGGCTGTTTGCGGCCGGGCGGCTTCTGGTGGTCGGCAGCCACGTCCAGATCGCGCCGGAAGGCTCAGGCACGCGTGAGACGGGAACCTGAGCCGACACACTCATCGAGGAACGACGCGACCCGCGCGCGATGGCCGTCGGAGTCGGCAAACATCCAGTCGCAATGCTCTCCGCCTTCGATCGTGTAGAGTTGCTTGGGCTCCGGGGCGGCCTCAAACAGATCGATTGAATGCCGCGGATGCACGATGCGGTCCGCGGTCCCACAGATGAACAGCTTGGGAATGGCGGGCAGCCGGTCCGCGATCTCGATGGGGGAGGCGTCGTCGCTGACCAGGCAGGCCGACACCGGACCCGCCACGGCCCACAGCACAGACCGTCGGAGCACTTCGCGCGCCTCGCGCCGGTACGCGGCGAACGCGCCGTCAATGACGAGCCCTCTCAGGTCGTCGCGTCCGACGGCCGCGACCAGGCTGAGCGTTCCTCCGATGGACTGGCCGAACAGCACGACGCGATCGGGATCCACGTCCGTCCGGGTCCGCACGTATTCGATGGCGGCGCGGACGTCGGCAAGCGTGCCCGCCCGCGTCGGGCGGCCCTGCGATTGACCGTATCCGCGATAGTCAAAGCACAACACGTTCCAGCCGCGTTCGGGCAGCCAGGCCACATATGGAAAATGCGCGCTGATGTTGCCCGCGTTGCCGTGGGCGTGCACGATCGTCCCGCGTGCGGTTGCCGTCGCCGGAAAGAACCAGCCGTGCAGCCGCACGTCCGCGTCGGAACAGAAATGGACGGATTCGAACGTCAGGCCGCACGCGCGGGGGTGGTCGTAGAGGACCCGCGTCGGAGCGTAGAAGAACCGGTCGGCAATGCTCATGGCCGGATATGGTAGCCGCCCCATCCCGGGTGAGAACCCGGCGATGCCGGCCGCGGAGGCCAGGTCGGATCGACGGTGGGCCCGCGTTTTGTCACGGCAGCTCGGACGCCGGGCGCAGCGGATGGCGTGACCAGCGCGACCAGCGTTCACGCCACTGACCGTCGTTGCCGAACACCAGCACGAGTACCGAATCCCAGGATGTGTTCAGGCAGGTCCAGCCGAGCCGATCGCCGGAGACCGTCCGGACTCCCTGAATCCAGCGATCCAGCTCGTCGGGCGACATGGTCTGCACGGGCACCAGAAGGATCGCCATTCCGTCCGGCCCCAGCGCGCCGCGCATGCGCGGCAGGAACCCGGTACTGAGCAGGCGATCGCGCACGGCGGGAGAGAGCGTGTGCAGATCGGTCACCACGACGGCCAGGTCGTGCTTTGTGCGCAGCGCTCGGGTGGCCGACGTCGGGCTGGTGCGGTCGTTGGCGATCTCATGCGGCGCTGACCGGCCGCGAACGCTGGGATCAAACGAATGCAGCGTTTCCGCCGGCAGGTGCAGGCCGAGCTCCGACATCAATCGGAAAGACACGCCGAACAACCCCATCACGCGGGCGTCTCGCGGGATGTTTTCCATCGACAGCAGGGGTCCGCCGACCGGAGACCGCGCGAAGCGTGATTCGATTGCGCGGCGGTGCGGAAGCGGTTCGGCCTGCACCTGCCCAGCCCCATCGCGCCATTGAGAGACCGTCAGCCATTGTGACTCCAGGAGACGGAGGCGCTCGCCCGTTCGCGTGACGAGCCAGGTCTGGGCCGGACGCGGCAGGATCAGCGTCATGACGATGACAATGAGAAAGAGCCACGCAACCCGCCGGGTGCGGGGACGGTGCCCCGTGGTCGGTTCGTGGATGATGAGCACGCCACCCAGCGCGAGCAGCGTCAACGCCGCCGCCGCCAGCAGAGCGTACGTCCCCAGCGCCGCCAGCACCGGCCAGAGAATCACATAAAGGCACGCACTGACAGAAAGAGCCGCCCGCGACAGCAATGCCGATCCGACCGTCGGTCGGTTCCCCATCCGGCCCAGCGCGGCGCCCGCCGCGGACCCGGTCACGTAACCCCCAGAAAACGCCGGCACGCTCACGCACGTCGCCACCAGCAGCCAGAACCACGGACCGTGAGTGGGGCGGGGACCGATGTCGGGAGATACGCAGGCAATCACCGCCAGCGGAACGGCCATCGCAATTCCCGCCGCCACGCACACGGCCCCCAAGGCGCCCACGGACCCGATCCGCGTCCAGTCGCGCCGGCATGACCATCCCCACCCGCCGGCAACGGCCGCCAGGCCCACCCCCCAGAACCCCAGGGTGGCCCCGCGCTCGCATCGGGCCAGGATGCTCACAGCCCGGCACCAGCCGAACAGAGCCACGACCAGAGTCACCGCTCCAATCGCCTCCGCCGCTCGAAGAATGGAGGGCCAGGGATCACGGGCATCCAGCGGGGCGGGGGCATCAGTCTCTCGACCGGCGCGGAGGCGGCCGGCATGGACCTGCGACCGTTGGACCGATACGATCGCAACCACCAGAAACGGAACCGCGCCCGCCACGATCCAGACCGGCGGCGGAACCTTCGCCTCGCCGATCCCCACCGGCACCAGAATGCCGAACGCCGCGCCGAGCAGGATCCACGGTCCACTGCGCGGATCCCAGCGTTCGGCGGAACGGGTGACGATCGGGACACAACTGATCAGCCAGCCCAGCAACGCAAAAACCGGCACGGCCGTGACGGCGATCAGCAGCGCCTCCAGGGCGGTGAGCGTGGCCGTCCCCCAGACAAATCGGCCCAGCAAGGTCTCGTACGCGGCTCGTCCGCAGGAAACCAGAAGCGGCAGCCCCAGCAGAGCCAGGCCGGCCACCAGAGCCAGACCGGCCAACACCGTCCACAGCGTGCCCTGATCCACGTCCTGACTGACCGTCAGGCGGGCCCTCAGGGCGGTCCGCGTTGCCCCGCGGCGGAACGCTCGTGTCCCGATCCACAAAGCCAGCGCCGGCGGCAGGCCGGGCCCCACGCTCAATCCTCCGAACACCGCGCCCCACACGAGCCGGGCCGTCAGCGGCGTGGGGTCCAGAATGCGATACCACTGCTCCGCAAAACCAAACGCCGCCAGACCGACGCCGGCACCGACCAGCACCGCCGCGGCATCCTCCGGCCGAATGCGATCCTGTGGCCGCCGTTCTGCCGCGTCGATCCGGACTGTGCGTCGCGGTTTCATTCAGTCATCCAGAACGATAGTCCCCTCGGCTTCGAACAGCATGCGCGATCCCTGATCCAGTTGAACCAGCAGCGCTGATGTCGGGTCCACGTCTACGACCACACCGGCATACTTGCGTCCGCCGTGCCAGAGCCGGATCGGTTGCCCCAATCCGACCGCCCGGGCTCGCCAGCGCTCGCAGACGACCTCCGGGCTCAACGCGCGAGGGTCCGCCAGCCACGCATCAAGCTGTTGAAGAAGAGCCCGCGCCACCCGCGTTCGGTCGACCGGCTGGCTGCTCTCCAGATCCAGCGAGGTGGCCCGCTCGCGCAAATCCGGGGGGAAATGGCCTCGATGCTGCAGGCAGTTGATGCCGATGCCGACCACGAACACGCGACTGCCCCGCATTCCCATCCGCGACTCCACCAGAATCCCCCCGAGCTTGCGACCACGCGCCATCAGATCATTCGGCCATGACAGCTCCACCGGCACGTGGGTCGCCACGCGGACCGCGTCACAGGCCGCCACTCCGCACACCAGCCCGACCACGCCCCCCTTCAAGGCGCCGGTCGGATCGTCGAGGACAACACTGCAAAGCACGCCGGCCCCGCGCGGCGAATGCCAGGCTCGTCCGTGTCGGCCGCGTCCTAAGGTCTGGTGTTCCGCGAAAATCGCCAGCCCGTCTGCCGGCCCCGTTTGGATATGTTCCCACGCCACGTCGTTGCTGCTCGTAACAGAATCCACCACGAGCACGCGTGACGGAATGCGCCGCGTGATCAACCCCCGGCATATCTCTTCCGCATTCAGTGGACCTGGGTCTGTCATGCGGGCCAAGATACCAGAATCCATGCTCGGCGAAACCGCCGCCCGACGTCCGGACGTCGAGACCGCGTGAACGCTTGCCCGGCGTTGCGACCTCCACCGCCCCGGCGTACGATCCCCTGCATGCCGCGGAGCCCGGACAGCCCGCCTTCCTCCCCTTGCGAGACAACCCGGCCCACGCGCCGGGAATGGTTATGGCTGCTCGTGCCCGTCGTCATCCTGGTGACATTTCGCCTCCATGCGTTCGGCGGCCCCCTGGAGACCGACGAGTGCAACTACGCCTATATCGGCGCGCGTCTGCTGGCCGGTGACCAGTTGTACGTGGACGTCTGGGATCATCAGCCGCCCGGCGTGTTCATCCTGTTCGCCGGGTTGATTGCCCTGGCCGGTGATTCGGAAACGGCCATCCGCGTCATGGCGCTGCTCTGGTCACTGGCCACACTCCTGCTCGTGTTCCTGGTGGCCCGGAAAGGTCTGAGGCCGGGCGCGGCCTGGTTCGCCGCGCTGCTGTTCGCGATGGCGTCCAGCGATCCGGGCATGGCCGGTGAAGGCGCCAATCGCGAGATTTACATGAACGCGCTGGTGGTCGGGGCCGTGGCGTGTCTCCTGCGTCCTGCCGGGATCCGCATTCTGCTGGCCGGTCTGTTGCTGGGGCTGGCCTCGACCATGAAGACCGTGGTTGCCGCCCAGTGGCTGGCGCTGCTGGTCGTTTTGTGGATCGGGCAGGTCGGCAGTAGGCGACGGGCGCTCCCGCGCCTCGCGTGGACAACCCTCGCGTTTGGGGCCGGTCCGGCACTGGTATGGGTAGCTGTGGCGGGATATTTCGCCGCCACAGGCCGGTTCGCGGTTTTCTACGACGCGGTATTCACCTACAACCTGACCTACAGTCGAATGGGTACGGGGTTCTTCGGGCGATTTGCCGAATTCTTCCGCGCGAGTTCGTGGCCGGTGTTCCGGACGACCCTGTCGCTCTGGCTGGCGGGTGGGCTGGGTCTGGCCGTGCTGCTGCTGACGCGCAGAGGTCGGGATCGCACCTGGACCGGCTGCGTGGTCGGCTGCGCGATGGGCAGCTTTGTCGCTGTCTGCCTTCCGCGGCAGTTCTGGAACCACTACTACCTTCTTCTGCTGCCGAGTCTGGCCATCCTGGCCGGTGTGGTGTTCGACGTTGCGGGGCAAATGGCCGATTCGCCCCGAGCCGGGCGGGTTTCATCCGCCTCGTTCCTGTCGACCGTGTATGGGCTGGTCGTCGTGGCGTCCCTGCTGGTCACGCAGTCCTTGTACTACCTGCTGGCGCCGACGGACTTCGTTGGCTTCCCCCGCTATGGCGACCGAATGCTCTGGGGTCGAGACCAGGCTCGGCGCCTGGCAGCATGCACCGAGCCGGAGGATTTCGTGTTTGTCTGGGGGATTGCGGACGCGGGCTTCTACTACTACGCGGATCGCCGCTGCGGCACACGTTTCACGATGATCGGGGCGCTGCTGGGCGATGATCGATCGACGCTCGCCCGCCAATCCCGGCTGGTCGAAGACCTGGCGCGGACCCATCCGCGCGTGATTCTGCTGGTGATGCGCTTCCCGCCGCCGCTCGATCGATTTGTCCGGGAACATCAGTATTTCGAGGCGGGCCGCGACACGGATC
>JBPOIK010000156.1:0-14902 GCA_052034525.1 Planctomycetota bacterium | reverse complement strand
TAAAGAAGGGAATTTCTCGAAGAACAGAAATAAGAAAATCAGGATAAGATAATTCTCCTGAGGTTCTAGTTATACTAGAAAATCTGGCCAATCGAATCGCTAAAGATTCAGTACATCCTGCACGATTTCATCCGCCTCAGTCGCCGGGAGCGGATCGCCCTGCGGAACCGTACGGAGAGTCTTTCCGAGCTGTTCGACTGGAACAGCCTTTACTCGCATTACCGACAGGCCCACGACCTCACCCTGTCCCGGGCCTTTCCGTCCTGATAAACTGGGCAAGAGAGGCTGGGCAGACACTCGATAAGAGAGCCAAGCGTGCATCTGCATTTCCCTTTGTGCAGCAAAGTTTTACGGCAAATACCCTATTGCGGAACAAAAGCAAACGACCGATAATGCAAGATGTAGGGTTTCAGCCCCACCGGCTAACGGAATACCGTAGCTTACGCCGGGGAGAGCGGAAACCGGGTAGGATCGGAGAGCCACACGCGCCGACCAGGCGATCCAGCAACAAACAACCGCACGCAACGAAGCGAATGATGCTTCTTTCCCCTCCGGAAAGCACCGGATGCCCCCGTGGCGTTTGGTGCTTTCTTTGTTGGTTCGACCCGGAGAGCCTGCGGGCCGGGCGACGTCCTGTTTGCCCAGGTTCGTCGGAGCGCTCGCGTTTCATCCGATCGGCACACCGACTACACTGAGCCCCGCGGAATCGAGCCACGGTCCGCACAGACCCGCGGGGGTCGTGCGGGCGGGTCGGAGGACACAGGCACGTGCTGCTGCCCCTGGCGAACGTGATGCATCACAAGCTGCGCACTGTGCTCTGTGCGGCGGCCGTGGGGATCGGCGTGGGCATGATGGTGGTGCAACTGAGCCTTTCGCACGGCACGCTGAACGAGGTGGCCAGCCGGATGGAGAGCGTGGACGCGGAATTGATCGTGTTGCCCCGGCATGCAAATGTCATTTTCCAGGGCGGCGCCATCTTTCCGGACACATACGTGGATGTCATCCACTCCGCCGAGCTGGCCAGCCGGCCGGTGGTTGCCCGGGTCGTACCGGTCTTCCTGGACACCATCCGTTTGGGCGGGCAGCAGCAGCGGCTGTTTGGGATCGACCCGGACGACATGCCGGGGTTTCTGGGCAGTCGGCGCCTGGCCGCAGGCGAGGTGTTCCCCAACGGTCGCCTCTTCAAGCAGCACCTGGCCACGCTGCGCGGGGAGCAGCGCCGGTATGATCCGGATCTCGTCCTGCCGGAAGACCTGGAGGCGGGGTGTGAGCTGATGATCGACACCCGACTGGCCCGCGTGGGGGGCTACCGGGTCGGTGACGAGACGGACGTGTTCGGCCACCGTTTCCGCATCGTGGGCATCGTGGAGGCGGGCGTGGCCGGGCGCGTGTTTGCCCCGATTCAGACCATCCGACACATCCTTAACGGGGGCGTGCCATGGTCGAGCATGTTCTTCGTGAAGCTTCACGATCCGCAACAGGCGGAGGCGGTGGCAGACCTGCTGTCCGGAAAACTCAACGCCACGGTGGAGCTCAAGACGCAGTACGGCTCGCTGCTTCGGGAGAGTTTCGCCCAGTTGTACGCATACATCAACCTGGCCAGCGGCGTGGCGCTGGCGGTGTGCTTCCTGTTCATCATGCTGACGATGTATACGCTCATCCTGGAGCGCACGCGGGAGATCGGCGTTCTGCGCTCGCTGGGCGCGACGCGGCGCTATGTACTTGCCACGGTGCTGTGCGAGTCGATACTGATCTGCGCCCTGGGCACGGCGTTCGGCATCGCGTTGGCCTATGGCGTACGGGCGGTCGTGACGGTTGCCATGCCGCTGTCCACGGTGGACATCCAGATGCGGTTTCTGGGGTTGGCGGTGGCGGTGGGGCTTGTCGGTGGAGCGATCAGCGCGTTGTATCCGGGCTACCGGGCCGCCCGGCTGGATCCGGCCACTGCCCTGTCCTACGAATAGGCCCGGCCCGCAAAGGCGAGCCACGGAGAGAACCTTGTCCCGGCCGATCGTGACAGCCCGTAACATCCGCAAGTCCTACCCGGACGGAGATCGAGATGCCCCCGTCCTGCGCGGCGTGGACCTCGAAATCGGCCCGGGGGAGTTCGTGGCGATCATGGGGCCCTCCGGCTGTGGCAAGACCACGCTGCTCAACGTGCTGGGCCTGATGACGCCGCCCACGACGGCGGCGGAACTGCGGATCGACGGGGTGGATTGCCTGGGTCTGGACGAACAGGGTCGGACCCGCATCCGTCGCGAGAAGATCGGGTTTGTCTTTCAGCGATTCAACCTGCTCCGCACCCTGTCCGCCCGGGGAAACATCGAACTGGCCCTGCATCTGCGCGGCGACTCGCTCAATGGCCGGGCGACCCAGGCCCTGCGCGACGTGGGCCTGCTGGATTGCGCCCATCGCAAGCCCGGCCGTCTGTCCATCGGCGAGCAGCAGCGCGTGGCCATTGCCCGGGCGATGGCCTGCCGGCCGGCGATTCTGCTGGCCGACGAACCGACGGGAAACCTCGATTCCGCCAATGCCGAAGCCGTGATTCGCCTGTTCCGACGGTTCCACGAATCCAACGGCCTGACCATCATCATGATCACGCATGACGCCGACTGTGCCGCCGCCGCCGATCGCCTGCTGCACATGAAAGACGGCGTCCTGGAACCAGCCCGGTGAGCATTTCCGCCATGTGGCCCCGCCTTGCCCGAATCCTGACGCCTTCCGCCGATGCCGCGGGCGATCGCAAAAACCTGCGGCTGTGGTTCGCGGTCTACCTGACCTGGTTGCTGGTGCTGGCCGGCATCTGCTTCAGCGCAATCGGCCGGGCGGAGGCCGGCTCCGACGGCCACCTGGGCCTCTGGCTTCTGGCATTGGGCATGTTCTATCTGTCTTTGTGCTGTCTGTTCTTTCCGCTGCCGACCGCCTGGATGGTTTTTCTGCTGGCCAGCAACGACGTGGCGTTGATCGATACCGTGTGGGTGCGCGTGCTTGCGGTGGCTGGCGCCTGCGCCCTGGCGACGGTCATGGCGAATCTGAACGAGTACCACATCCTGACGTTTCTGCTGGGCTACGGTCCGGTGGGGCGGGTCCGCCGCACCCACACATACGATGTGGCCGCCCGCTGGTTTCAGGTGTCGCCGTTCTGGACGATCACGGCGTTCAGTTTCCTGCCGATCCCGGTGGATGTGATCCGTGTGCTGGCCGTGGCGGTCCGGTACGACCGGTTCCGGTTCGCGTCGGCGTACTTCGTGGGCCGTCTGTTCCGATACGGGCTTTTCGCCTGGTCTTCGGCCGCGCTGGATCTCAGCACGATGGAGATCGTGGTCATCCAGCTCTCGCTGGGGTTGCTGGCCGGGCTGAAGGTGGTCGTCGGCGTCCTGGCGCGCCGGCGGAGAGCGCGGGCGGCATGGGCGGACTCTTCCGGGTAGGGAGTCGCCCGCCGGGAAGACCCGAACTCTCGCCCCGCTTGCCTGCCCCGACGAAACTCCCTAGCATGAATGACGTGTCGTGCAGGAGCGGGAGGGCGTTGCTCGGCACCAATGCGCCGCCCGCGCCCGGGAGGCTGTCCATGCCCTGTTGGCTGCTTGTCGTGTGTCTGCTCGGTGAACCTCCGGTGACTCCGCCGGCCGATTCACAGCCGGTGACCGCCCCGGCGTCGCAACCGGAAGCCGTCGCCACGCCGGAGAATGAGGCGCGGATCCGCACGATCCTGGAAGCGATGGAGGCCCGCGGCGACAGCGTGCAGAACCTCCGGTGTCGCGTCGAATACACGGTCGAAGACCTGATCGGCCTGTCCGACTTCACGAAGTTCGGCGAAATCCGCTATCGCCGGGAGAAGCCGAACCCCACGTTCTTCATTCTGTTCGAAAAGATGCACGAAGGCGGTATCGTCGTTCGCAAGAAGGAGTGGTACCTCTTCCGCGACCGCTGGCTCTACGAGGCCAAGGAGGCCAGCCAGACCGTCATCGAGCGGGAGGTCGTCCGCGAGGGCGAAACCATCGACCTGTTCAGCCTGGAGAAAACCCCGTTCCCCATCCCCTTCGGGCAGCGCAAGGATGAAATCCTGCGGCATTTCCAGGTGGCCCTGAGCGCGACGACTCCGGACGATCCCGGCAACACGGACCATCTTGTATGTATTCCGCGAACCGGCAGCAAGCTGGCCGAACAGTACACGCGGCTGGAGTTCTTCGTCGACCGCGCCCTGCATCTGCCGGTGAAGATCGTGGCGTACGAGGCGGACCCCGTCGATCGCAGCGGCCCGCCGGCCAAGATCATGCGGGCGGTCTTCCCCGATCTGACCGCGCACAGCATCAACACAGCCGACGTGGAGAAGACGTTCCAGCTCCCGCCGGACACGCAAACGTTCAGTCGAGTCAAGGAACCCTTGCCGGAACCGGTGGCGCCCGCCCCGCCACACGACTGACCGGCCGGGGATGGCTGCGAACCTCGTAAAGGAAGCCGTATGTCACGGACCATGGTCGCCATCCGCAAGAAGCGCGCGGAAAAGGGACTCGTTCTCGAAGACATTCCGATCCCCGAGATCGAACCGGACGAAGTGCTTATCCAGGTGGAGGCGGCCAGCATCTGCGGCACCGACCTGCACATCTGGTCATGGGACGAATGGTCGCAGAACCGGATCAAGCCGCCGCTGACCATCGGCCACGAATTCGCCGGCACGATCGTCGAGGTGGGGGCCAAGGTGGAACACGCCCGGGTGGGCGATTTCGTTTCGGCCGAGTCGCACGTGACCTGCGGCATGTGCCGTCAGTGCCGCATCGGACAGCGTCACCTGTGCCCCAACACCCGCATCCTGGGGGTGGACCGCGAAGGAGCGTTCGCCGGCTACCTCGCCATCCCGGAACAGGTGGTCTGGACCAACGACCGGACGAAGCTCTCGCCGGAAATCGCCTCCATCCAGGAGCCCTTCGGCAACGCCGTGTTCGCCACGCTCAGCAACGACCTGGCGGGCCAGTCGGTGGCGGTGCTGGGTTGCGGACCGATCGGCTGCTTCAGTGTGGGCATCGCCAAGGCTTCCGGGGCCTCCGTCGTGTTCGCCACGGACGTCAACGAGTTCCGGCTGGACCTGGCCCGCAAGATGGGAGCGGATGCGGTGTTCAACCCGGTGGAACTGCCCGGCCGGGATGCCGTCGGCGCCCTGGTCGAGGCCAACGGCAACCTGGGCATCGACATCATCCTGGAGATGAGCGGAGCGCCCGCCTCCATCACCACCGCGTTCCAGGCCGTCCGCAACGGCGGAACGGTGGTGCTGTTCGGCATCCCCTCCAAAAAGGTGGAGCTGGACGTCGCCGAAAACATGATCTTCAAGAACCTCACCGTGCTGGCGGTGAACGGGCGGAAGATTTTCGATACGTGGTACAAGACCCAGTGGCTCCTCTCCTCGGGGGCGGTCGATGTCCGACCGCTGATCACCCGGACCCTGCCTTTCGAGGAGATCAACTCGGCCATGGAACTGCTGGCGGCCGGCCGCGCGTGCAAAATCGTGCTGCGGCCGGATCCGCCGGCTCCGCTGCCGATACGGGAAGATTCGGGAGACCACGACCCCGACATCACCGGACGGGTCACGCACCCGTGACGAAGCCGTGTGTCGTGTGAAGCGCCGCGGGGGCGGCCTCCGGAGGCTCGAACGGCCCCCATGGCCCGCAGGAGATTGACTGATGTTCGGCCGAATGAAGCAGGATCTTGCCGCCGAGCTGGAGAGCATCCGGCAGGCGGGGCTGTACAAGGAGGAGCGGGTCATTGTCTCTCCGCAGGCCGCGGATATTCAGGTGGTGCATCCGCCCGGACAGCCGCCGGCGCAGGTGCTGAACTTCTGCGCGAACAACTACCTGGGGCTCTCCTCGCATCCCAGGGTGATTGCCGCGGCCCGCGACGCCCTGGATCGCCGCGGCTACGGGATGAGCAGCGTCCGCTTCATCTGCGGCACGCAGGACATTCACAAGGAGCTGGAGGCGCGGATCAGCCGTTTTCTGGGCACGGATGACACCATCCTCTATGTGGCGTGCTTCGACGCGAACGGGGGACTGTTCGAGCCTCTGCTGGGCAAGGATGACGCCATCATCACCGACCAGCTCAACCACGCCTCCATCATCGACGGCATCCGGCTCTGCAAGGCCACCCGCTACATCTACCAGAACAACGACATGGCCGATCTGGAGGCGAAACTGAAGGAGACCCGCGGCGCCCGCTACCGCATGATCGCCACCGACGGGGCTTTCAGCATGGACGGCACCATCGCCCGGGTGGACCGGATCTGCGACCTGGCCGAAGAGTACGACGCGCTGGTCATGGTCGACGATTCGCACTGTACCGGCTTTCTCGGAAAGACCGGCCGCGGCTCCGCCGAGCACTGCAACGCGATGGGCCGGGTGGACGTTATCACCTCCACTCTGGGCAAAGCGCTGGGCGGGGCGGCCGGCGGCTTCACCAGCGGGCGGAAAGAGATCATCGAGCTGCTGCGGCAGCGCTCGCGCCCGTACCTGTTCAGCAACACGCTGCCGCCCGTCGTGACGGCGGCGGCCATTGCGGTGATGGATCTGCTGTCCGAGACGACCGAGCTGCGCGATCGGCTGGAATCCAACACCCGCCGATTCCGCGACGGCATGACGCAGGCCGGGTTCGACATCAAGCCCGGCGTCCACCCCATCGTGCCCATCATGCTCTACAACGCCCGGCTGGCCCAGGACATCGCCCGCGACATGTACGCCGAGGGCATCTACGTCATCGGCTTCTATTACCCGGTGGTGCCCCGGGGCCAGGCCCGCATCCGCGTCCAGCTTTCCGCCGGCCACGAGCCCGCCCACATCGACCGCGCCATCGACGCCTTCACGAAGATCGGCCGTCGGTACGAAATCCTCGGCAAAACGCGCGAGGAAATCATCGCGCGGTACGGCGAGTGAAACCGGGCGGGACGCCGACCTCCGCGCAGGACTTCACGACTCGGCTCAACGGCGAGCCGCGTTCGCCGCGGTGAACCACGGTAACGTCGCCACAGGCGCCGCCGGCGGCGAGCACCGTGGCCGGATTCTCACCCACGCCCGAATGACGCTTCGGCCTCCGCCGGCTCGCCGACTCCTCTCAGGGACACGCGGGCGGCTGGTCGGGACCGGCCAGACAACCGACGAACGCGATGTAATCGATCGTGTCGATCACGCCGTCCTCGTTCGCATCCAGACAGAAGCAGGCGATGTCACCGGGCCGGTATACTCCGTAGCACTCCGCGAAGATGGCGAAGTCCACCAGATCCACGTCGCCATCCCTGTCCGCGTCCTGCCGGACGTCCGCACACTCAAACGGCAGCGACGGTTCCACCACCCAGAGATTCATCGTCTGCTCGCCGTTGGGATCGAGCGGGTCCGACGCTCCCTGCTTGATGAATACCTTGCCGTCGTGGAACACCGCAGACGCGCCCGCGCTGCTGCACGCCGGCAGCGAGCCGGTCACCCAGGTTCCGCTGCCCACATCGTAGATCGAGTATCCGATGCCCGGGTCGCCCCAGCCTTCCAGATTCGCGTTGGTCTGGCCGTGCAGCCAGAACAGCCCGCCCTTCTTGCCCACGTGACAGTTCCAGTACGCCGGCAGGGCCACGATCGCCCCACCATACCCCGGGTTCACCACCGGCAGTGCGCCAAGATCGGTCGCGTACGTGACGCCGGCCGGTTCAGGCCAATCCAGATGCAATGGGTCGCCCGGCTGGCCGGACCAGAAATTCGGCACGTAGTCCATCACGTCAAACATCCACAGCCGATCGCCCGACTCATCCGGATCACCGGCCGGATCGGAAAAGTCGTTCTTGTAGCCGTAGATCTTGCTGCCGATTGCCGCGAACGTCGTGGAGCGGTTCTGCCACCACGGGTCGCGCCCGTACACGTGTTCGTGGATCGTGCCGCGCTGGCACGCCCACGGATCGGTTTGCAGCAGATCCATCCGGGTAATCGAGCCGCCCTGGTTCGGGCCGACGGCGTGCGCGTTGGCGTACAGATAGTCGCCAACCACCACGAAGCCCGAGCCGCCCATGGCGCGATTCCCCCGGGCCGTCCACACGTCGGCGCTGATGTCGTACGAGTAGATCAGATCGTCCGAGCCGTCGCTGCGGTACGCCAGAAGCGTGCCGTCGGCGCCGGAATCGTAGTACGCCAGATGGCCGCTGGTCGCTCCCCCGCCGTCTCCCGGCGCCGTGGTGATCCAGTGCCAGGTGGCGCCGGCGTCATCGGATCGGAAAACCCGGCCATTATCCTTTTTCATGTAGAACAGGCGGCCGTCCGCCGAATCCACCGCCAGGGATGTGGCGAATTCTCCCGGCTGCGGCGTCTGCACGTCGCGGTGGAACCGGACACACATGGCCGGGTCGTCGACGTCCGCCGGCGCATCGACGTACCTGGCGGCAAGCGACGTCGTGCTCGTGATGGTGCGGACCAGCAGTTTGTCGGTGGTGTCGTCCGCGCCGTTGACAATCCAGCGATCGAAAACCTTGCCCGGCGCGGCGCCCGCGATGAAAGCGATGGACTGATTCCCGCCGACCGTGATCACGCCCGTCGGGTTGATCGTGACCTGCGGATTCCCGTCACAGTCATCCGGCGAAACCGTGATGGTGACCGGCCCCCCGGCATCGATCGCGCTGAGATTCACCGTAACCGGATGCGCCAGGCACGGATCCTGATAAATGGCGCGGGCCTCCATGCCGTCGGCCGTCACCCGGAGCGGCAGGAGGGGTTCCGTCGTCACCGTCGCGCCATCCACCTGCCATTCGATGAACGGCAGCCCGCCGGCCGAGGACGGGGCACTCAGGAAGACCGCCGAATCGGGTCCGTAGAAGCGCTGGAAGCTCGTCACCCCGTCGGTGTTTCCGTTGCAGTCGGCGTTCTGTACGCCGATGGCCACGCCCGGAATCGTGCTGGTCACATTCAGGGCATAGGGGCTGGCGCACGAATCCACCACACTGGGAGACAGGATCCAGATGGTCTGCGTGTATTCGGCATCCGGATCGAGGGGGTCCGCCGCGCCCTGTTTGACATAGACGGCCCCGCCGGGCACCGGATCGCCGTTGGCGTCCTTGGGAAGATACGTGGCAGACTGCCCGCTGCCCGACCAGTCGGGAAGCAGGCCGAGCTGGTACTGCCCGCTCGCAAGGTCGTAGATCGCGTACGTGTTGCCCTGTGTTCCCCAGCCCTCGCCGCCGGCCCTCTCCCGCCCGAACAGGATGAACAGCCCGCCCTGGCTGCTGACGATGCATCCCCAGTTGGCCGGCAGGGCCACGATGGCCGATCCCCAGCCCGGCTCCACCGGCAGGTTGCCCAGATCCGTGGCGGGCGACGGGAAACCGGTCCAGGAATCTCCGTCGAAGGTATTCAGCACCAGCGTGGCGGGATCCACCCGGTACAGGCGATCGCCCGTGCCCCGGTGTGGCATCGCCGCATCGCGCGACCAGTCGTTCTTGAAGCCGTAAAGCATTCCGTCGAGGCTCGTGAACTGAACGACTCGGCTGTACCAGTTGCTGTCCTGCCCGAGGATCGAAGGCTGGTACCACGCCCGCTGGCAGTACGTCGCATCCAGGTCCGTCAGGTCGGCCACGGTGAGGTTCCCGCCCTGGTTGTCCATACAGGCGTGCGCATTGCCGTACAGCTTGTTGTCCAGCACGGTGTAGCCGGTGTTGCCGAACAAATCGTTTCCGTGCATCGACCACGTTTCATCGGCCAAGTCGTACACGACCAATCCGTGCGCGCCGCCCACGTCGCGATAGGCGATCAGGCTGCCCTGCGCGCCCAGTTGCGGGGCCGCCGCAAACGAGGCCACCTGCCAGAATCCCTCGTCACCGCCCGGCGCGTCGGGCAGCGCGGTCCAGGTGTCACCCCCATCGGACGACCGGTAGAGATGCCCGCCGTCCTGGCGGTAGAAGTACAGGTCCGACCCCAGGGCCACCAGCGAGGTCTGGAACGACCCGTTCACCGGCGTGGCCGTCGTGGAAATGTTGAGGCAGCCGTCGTCCGGATTGGGCTCGTAGACGGCCGTCGCCGCCAGAACGGACGTGGCCTTCCAGACCAGGTGCCGACTGGTGCCAAGCGTCTGATCGGCCGGATCTTTCCAGCGGATGAAGCTGTAGCCCGGAAGCGCCGGAGCCGAGATCGTCACGGTCAGGCCTTGCCCGAACGCCGCCGAACCCGGCGTGACCAGGCTCGCGTTGCCGGCGCACGCGGCCGGACTGAACGCGACCGTCAGACCGCTTGGCTGGCTCTCCAGGTACGCAGTGATCTGGTTTCCGGGAGCGCAGCGTTCATCATAGAACGCGGTGGCGAAGACGTCCGGGTACACGCCGTTGGTGGTCACGTTACCCACCGGAATTGTCGGCAAGTAATCCGGGTATACCGTCATCTGCCCGTCGATGGTGACTTCCCATCGCACGAACCGGTAGTCCAGCGATTCTTCCGCCGTGATCGTATACGCGGCGCCGTCCGCCAGCGACCGGACCAGCGGGGTCGGCCCGCCGGCCGCGGCGTTACAGTCCGCGGGAGACATGTCGACACTTTCCGTCAGCGGGCCGCCGCAGTACTGCTGGCTCGACACGTGCAACTCCGCCGTGGGAGCATCGCACACGCCCGCGGCGGCCGGCTCCACGATCCACAGATGCGCGTTCACATCATCGTCCGGGTCGGCCGGATTGGCCGCGCCTCGCTTGATATACACCTTGCCCTGATGGAACGTCGCTGCCAGGCCGCTGCCGGAGAACCCGGGCAGTGCGCCGGCGGGAATCACGAAACTGCCCGTGCCCAGACTGTAGAGTCCGAACAGATGTCCCGGTCCGCCGAACGCCTCGTGGTCCGGGTTGTCCGTGTGTCGTCCGTACAGGATGAACAACCCGCCCGCGCTGCCAAGCAGCGAGGTCCATTGTCCGGCCGGGATCCCGACAATCGCGCCGCTGTGTCCGGGCTCCACAGGCAGGCGGCCCAGGTCCGTCGCCGGCGTAGCGCCGCTGCCCACCCAGTTCTCCCACATGAGCCCGTTGGGAAAATCGCCCGGGTCGCACGGCGGTTTGCTCGGATCGCCCGCCCAGACATAGTCCACCACGTCCGCCGTATGAATCGCGAAGAGTCGATCTCCGTCACCCGGCGGATCTGTGCGCCAGTCGTTCTTGAACCCGTAGAGAGTGCCGTCCAACGCGGTGATCTGGGCCGCGCGACTGAACCAGTGGCTGTCCGTGCCAGACAATTGATCATCCACGTGAAACCGAGTGCAGGCAAACGCATCCAGCCCTCCCGTGGCCGGGTTGACCCGCGTAAACGGACCGCCCTGGTTGGAACCCGCCGCATGGGCCAGGCCGTAGACATGATCGCCCGACGTCACGAAAGAATGGTCGCCGAACCCGCGGGCGTCGTGCTCCGACCAGACGCCGGTGGCCAGATCATACATGTAGAGTACGTTGGCGCGCTCGCAGTCCTGGCCGCTCTGGTTGTCCCGGCGCGTAATCAACTTGCCGTTCCAGCAGGCCAGACTGCCGTTCTCGGCCGCGGGAGAGCCGGGAACGGTTGTCAGACGGTGCCACGAGCCCGAAGCCCCGGTCCAAGACGTGTAAATGCGCCCGGGCTCCTGCTGAAGCATGTAGAGCGCCGTGCCGTCCGACACGAGGGCGGTGCCCCAGGTCTGCCCTTCGACCAGCGAGCCTCCGTTCGTCGAGATGTTTTCCACAGACCACTGAAGCTGGGCGTCCGCACTGCCGGCCATCACACAAAGTGCCACACATGTCAGAATTGCGCGCACGATCATGCCTCCCCCCCTTTTGGGGTCCAGAGAAGACTCAAACACAGCTATGCCACGAATCAGCCCGGCGGAGCACGCACGGCAGGGTCAATCCTCTGGACTGGCCCGGTGACTTCTTCGCCCCTCCGCACAAGCCAGAATCATGAACGGATTCGATCCTATCAGAAGCCGGCGATCAACTCAACCGGAACGCCGCGTTTTGTATCGACCGCGCCCTTGGTCGATCGAACGCAACGGTATGGATGGAGACTCGCCGGCCAGAAAGAGGGGGATGAAGGACGAAGCCGCGCGCCCGGCGGGGCGGTTGCAGGATGGAGCGGCGGGCATGATGAGCAGAGGCGTTGCGGCCGGCCTGCAACCGTCACACAGGCCGTGCGGAGAACCTGCATCATGTTGCCGGGGCGCCGGCGTCCTTGCAGGCGGCCGAGGCCGATCGATGGTCATGCAGGAATTGGAGCAGCAGAGCGGCCACGCCGACCGTCAGGGCCACGTCGGCCACGTTGAACACCCACCGCCAGACGTCAATGCCGAAAACCGGTTCAATCCGCATGAAGTCCCGCACCACACTCTGTGTGCGGATGGAGAGGATGGCACTCCGGGGTGTCTTCACAGGCTCGGCATCGGTCCCCCAGGGCTGCAGCAATACGGGGTCCGCGTCCCGATCACCAACGACCGTCACGAACTCCTGCGCTCCGGAGTCCCGGAACGTCACGATGTCGGCGGTACACCACGTGCGGTCGTACAGGTTGCCCAGGGCACCGGCCAGAATGAAGCCCAGCGCGGCGTGCATGACCCACTGACGCCGCAGACTGCTGGCGAAGAGGTACAGCACGAACAACAGGGCCAGCAGCGAAGCGGCAATGAACAACGCCGACATGCCCTGCCCGATTCCGAACAGCGCGCCCGCATTCAACGATCGCTGCAGCGAAATCCGCCCGAACAGAAAAGTGGGCGGATCCGGGTTGATCACCGGAAGCTTGCTCATCGCCCAGGCCTTGCTCCACAGATCCAGGGCCAGCACCACGCCGGCCAGGCTCCACAGCAGCAGATGCGGCTTCCAGTAGCGCAGAGCACTGTCGGCGGGCAGGCGGAACAGGCCCGCTGGCGAGGCCGTCCGTCGATCGGGTTGTTTTCTGGAATCTGGCGCCATGGATGTCGAGCGGATCGGAACCTCTCGAAATGCCTGTGAGGGCTATTGCACCCGGCCGGCCTCGCGGGCTCGAGCGTATTCGATACAGTATTTCGCCCAGGGCTTGGCCCGGAGGCGCTCCGAACTGATGGGCGCGTGCGTGGCCAGGCAGACTCCGTATGTTCCGTCTTCGATCCGAGCCAGGGCCTCGTCAATCTCTCGCAGCAGCTTCCGCTCGTTGTCGATCAACCCGAGCGTGAACTCCTGCTCCCAGTTGTCCGAACCCAGGTCCGCCATGTGGATCGGCATAGCCGACAGATCCCCGGCCGCGTCCCGGCGATTCCGGCCAAGAGCCTCGTCAGTCAAATTGCCCACGTTGCCGACCAGTTCGCGCCGTTTGGTCAGCAGCAGCTCCTGGAACTCTCGCAACTGCTTGCGACTGAGCTTCGTCTTGGGCAGCTTACGTCCATCCTCCACCACCGTGAAGCCTTCCCCCTGGGCGGCCACCAAGGCCCGGGACAGTGCCGAGGTTCGCGGTTTCCATGCCGCGGCCCGCGGATGTCCGTCACTTGGCGATCCGGACGCACGCCTCGTCGATTTGGAAGCCTTCGGGGATACCCGGCTGGTCGACTTGCTCGATTTCCGGTCCGGCTTGATCTGCCCCTTCGTCTTGGGTGCCGGACTCCCTTTGCCCACCGACTTGCCCGACGATCTGGCGGACGTGGATCCCGACGCGGTCTTCCGCACAGACCCGGGCTTGGTTTTCGCTTTCTTCGGGACTGCCACGAGGACCTCCGGCCGCACTGCAACGGCGCACCTAAGTCCTTGCCGGTCAAGAACAAAGCTCCAACCGGAGCACCACACTATACCGTTGTCACAAAGAGGTGTCAAGCGTGGACGAGCCGGTTGGGCCGGTGCTGTCGTCCAGATAGACGTCAAGCCGCTGAACGTCCGTCACCGTGTGCGGAACCTGGAACAGCAGATCGCCCTTCGCGTCGCGCCCAACCGACTCCAGGGAACGCGAGTCCAGGTACACCCAACCCTTGACCCCGGCTGTCGACCGAATGACGAACGCCGGAGAATACAGCGGTTGCTCACGACCGTTCAGTTCCACGCTCACTCGGCGGTTGTCCGCGGCCAGCACGTAGCAACCCCGCTGCTCGTCAAAGCCGTCCGCATTCGAGTCGCCGGCATCATCCGTGATCCGCCGGCCGGCAAGAATCGTGATTCGCTCGCCTGGAAACGCATAGTCCAACGAGCGATTGGCCGGATTCAACCCCGTTCCCGTCTCCGCCGGCCAGACGCACATCAGGACCGACCATTCGTCCGTGTCATAGTGCACGCGGCCGCCCGAGGCCACTACGGTCGACCGCCCTGCCTGTGGCTCCCGGAAAAAGTCGAGCTGGGGGGCCCGTCGCGCATCGTGGATCGCGAACAGCAGACTCGCCCCGTCGGAATCTGCCGGCCGAATGCTGGCGAAGGACACATGCCGCAGCCGACCCTCGTCCTGGAGCTGCGCGGGCGGGTGGCCGAGATACTCCAGATTGCCCCGGTCGGCCCGGGATACCGCCAGCCCGATGTTGTCCGGCCGCCAGTCGCCACGGGCCGTCGTACAGCGCAGGTGGCAATACACGCTTCCGCTGGGATAGATCGTGTAGGTCCAGTGCTGGAGTGCCTGCGGCGCCGCCGCCTCAGACGCGTCACGCCGCACGAAGCGCCACTCCGACTCCACGACCACCCGCACCGGCGAGATCTCCGACACCTGCTGACGTGCGATGACCGTTTCGCCCAGCTCAACGAAATCACTCATGCTCTGGTTCGATTCGCTGAACTCGTCCGCCGGCATCACGACCGGGCTGGGTCCCAGAATCGTGTTGGCCACCAGGTTGTTCAATCGGTTCGGATCGGGGGGCCGGAAGGACCACAGCAAGCACTGCCCCCCCCCGGACCCCACTTACAACCGGCCGGCCGCGGCCACCCCCCACCCCCGGCCCCGGCGACCCC